>JAYTVG010001068.1:0-2944 GCA_043744135.1 Deltaproteobacteria bacterium
ACACGCGCAGCGACGGCCGCACGGGTGCCGACGACGCATGCGACGTCATCGCCAGCGCTGTCCCTGCTAAAAATCGACGCCGCGTGCTGGCGGTCTGTAGGGCGCGCGCCAATGTGCTCAAGGGATAGCGCCGACGACCAACCCCACAGCGATCGTGAAGTGGGTGTCGCCGATGATGAACTGATCCGCGTCCATCAACACCATGCGATTGACGCGCACGTCGTTGACGATGATGCCGTTTTTGCTGCCCAGGTCGACGATCTCGAAATAGCCGCCGTCGTTTTTGTGCAAGCGCGCGTGCTTTTTACTCGCGCTCGGCTCCGTCAGCACCAGATCGCAACGTTTGTCGCGCCCGATGAGCATCTCGGCGCGATCAACGCTGACGCGCACCTCCGCGAGTTTCGGGCGCTTGACGATGAGTTCAGCGCCAAGCGTCCGTCGGCGTTTTTGCGCGGCCCTTTCCTGCAGCTGTTTGAGCGGGTGGGGGGCGGTTTTTTCCTCCTGCGCGTCGTCGGCGGCCAGAGCTGCAGGCGGCGCAGCACCGGGGGCTGTCGGTGCCGTCGGTGCTGCGATCGCCGCAGGAGGAGGCTTGGGTTCGACCACCATGCAACGTTAGCTGCTCGCGGGAAATTCATCGAGCTTGGCGGATGAACAACGCGCCTTACCGCTCGGTTTGCTAGCGACCGCCTACGTCGTAGCGCGGCGCGGATGCGGCTCGGCCAACGCTGCACGCAAGTATGCCGCGATGCCGGGCACGTCGTTTGCGGCCCAAGGCTCGGGGTCGCGCGGGTTGAAGCGCCAAAACAACGACGGTGCGCGCAGGTGTTGGCGCAAGCTTGCCCACAGCGAGAAACATTCAACAGTCAGCGCCCAACAACCCAGGTCGTGGTGCGCGCGATCCTCAAGTTCGCCAGTGAGCACGTCGACACGCCGGTTGGAGAAGCGCAGGTATTTGCGCGCTTGCCCGGATCGAAATGCGCGGCACAAGCGCCGATACGCAGCTGCCTCCTGTGCCGTGCGCACGCACGGTGGGATGAGCGTGCCCATGAATGAATGCAAGCTGACGCATGCGACAAAGGCGTTGTCGGCGCACAACGTGTCGATGGCGCGCGCTTCGGGTTCGCTTAGCGGCGCGCTACCGCGGTACGTCGCGCTATTGACGTCGTCGCTGCCGCCGAGCGCCAAAAAATGCGGGTTGAAGGCGCGCCACAGCGAGCCCGCATGCGAGATGCGGGGGATCGGGAAGTTGCGGTTGAGGTCGACGCCGTTGGCATTTGTGCGCAGCGCCTTGAGCGTGCCGGCGCCGCCGACGCGCTCCGTGCGCGCATAGCCGTCGACGTTGATGCACGGCACGACCCATACTTCAGCGACCTCGCGCAGCGTGCGAATGCTGTTGTCGTGTGCGAGCGCCGCCAAAAACGCCATGGCGGTGCGGGACGCTATCCACTCTGGGCCGTGGATGTTGGCGTTGACCAACACGCGCGGCGCGTTTGGCATCTGTGAGGGCACGCGTACACAGCGGATCGCGCGCGCCTCGACGCTGGTGCCGATACGCAGCAACTCAGCGCCAAGCGCGCGTGCCTGCATGTCGAGTTCTTGCTCGCGCGCGACCTCACCCGGATAGCCGCGCGGTGCGCTCATACAGCGTTGACAAAAAGTGGCGTCAACAACGCCAACAGCCCGCTTGGATCGTCGGTGTGCAGCCAATGTCCGGCCTGAGGCAGCACCAGGTGGCTTGTGATTCGGCCGTCGCGCTTGAGTGCATCGAGGTGCGCGATGTCTTCGGTTGTGAAACGCCCACCCTGCCCGGCGCGGATGAGGTGCAGGCGGACCGCGCCGTCGTAGGCGTCAAGGGCCGGCCACAGATCAAGCTGCGCAAACGACGTCAGCAACGCGGTCGCGACGTCGAGGTCAAACATCCATGTGTAGCCGCCGCCCGCCGCTTCTTTGAGGTTGGTGGTCATCCATTGGCACAGCGGTTGTGTGAGGCCTTGTGCGCGCAGCGCAACCACGAGCGCACGTCGACTCTCGATCGGTATGGCGACACGCGCGATGGCCGCAAACACCCGCTCGATCTCGTGCGCACCATCGCCGAGGCCGCGCTCGCCGGGCGGCGCATCGAGCACGATGACATCCGTGACACCCCCAGCGCCGCGCAAGCCGGCCGCGAGCGCCACCTTGCCGCCGAAGCTGTGGCCGACGATGACATGCGGCGCAGGATCGAGCGCCAGCACGTCGTCAACGCAGGCGTGCACGCTGTGCGGTGGTGGCAAACCGTGCGACGCGCCGTGCCCGCGCAAATCGGCCATCACGCACATGAGATCGGGGGCGAGTGCCGCGACCCGCCCCGCAAAGCTCAGCCAGTTGTTCTTGTTGCCCAACATGCCGTGCAGAAAACAGACAACGCGGTCCGCACCTTCATGCGTACCGCGTTCACTGTTGCCCTCATGCACGCGGGTCGCGAGCACGCGCTACTTCTTTTTGAGCTTGTCGACGACCTTTTGTGTCTTGACGTTTTTCGACACGATGAGCGCGCGCGTGGGCAGATCGGGCAAGTCATCGATGCGGCCGGTCTCGAGGTGCGACTTGACCTCGATCTCGACGAGCTGACCCATCACCGCGTCGGTGACGCCATTTGTCGGCAACTTCGCGGAGGGCTTTACCGAGACGCCGTGGTGCATGCGCACGACGGCCTCCTCAAGCGAGGTGAGCTGTTTGCCGCGTTTGGGCTCCAAGCTCTGCACGCGCTGGCCCGACACCGTCTTTGTGTGCGTTGCCGTGCGGGTCGTCGAAGTCTGCGTCTTTCTCGCCATCAATTCCTCCAGCCAACTCTTGCGCCACGTGCGCCTGCTCAGCCTAAATGCGCCCTAGCGCGGAAGCAAATTCACGACTGCAATTCACCGACCGTGGGAGGAACAAAGTAATTCCCATCCACCTCCGGCGA
>JAYTVG010001069.1:0-2942 GCA_043744135.1 Deltaproteobacteria bacterium
CAGTACAGGCGGAAATCATCTTCGCTGACGTCCTGCCCCGCGTGCGCGGCAAACGAACCCGTCAAGGCGACAGCGACGACAATGGCGAGCGGACGCAACATAAAGCTTACCTCGTAAAGACCGGCGTAGACGATCGCCTGCAGCGATCGGCGAGAACCATAGCGAGCGGAGGGGTTCGCTTGTCAAGTGCAGCCGCGGTGCGGCGTGCGAACGTGTTCACATCGACGCGGGGATCTGCCCAATCATTCAGCTGAACTCGGCGGGGGCCCCTGGTATGGTGCCGCCAACGGCTGCCCGCCGTTTCCTTCGCGGAGAATTCCATGCGCCATCTCGCCCTGCTGTTTGCCTCCGTCATCTTGACTTCACAGACGTTGGCGCAAGATGCGCGGGTCGCGCGCATGGTCGCGCTCGAACCGGCGCTCGGTGGCGTCGACCTGCGCGTGCAGCAGCGCACCGTCGGCACGCGCACCATCTTGCGCGCGACGCCATCTGTGCAGGGCATTGACGTCGTCGGCGGCGACCGCGTCTTTGTCGAGTCGGGTGGCGTGATGCGCGCGCAATCTTCCGCGCGTCGGCTTGTCCCGCTGGCGGCGTTCGCGCTGACGCCCGCGCACGCGGTGTTGGCGGCTTGCGGCGCCGTCGCTGGCTGCGTGTTTAGCGATGCGACCGTGCAAGATGTGGCCTCGTTTGCGCGGCCCGTGTGGTTGGCGCGCGCGACTGGCCTCGTGCCGGCCTTCGTCGTGCGCGTGCCTGCGTGGCGCCTGCAAGATGTGCGTGACGTCGTCGTGTCTGCTGTCGACGGCGCGATTTTACAGTCGAAGCCCACCGTGCAGTGGGGGCAGGATGCCGCACCGACGGCCGCGGGCGTGTTCACGAGCTTTCAGCCAAGCTCACCCGACGCGAATCTCGCAGCTGAGACCGAAGTCGTCGAGCTGGCCGACTTGCGCCCCGCCGACGTCGGTGGCTTTTTGAAAGGCAACCATTTCGAGACCTTCAACTGCTGCAAACAATACACGTGCGTCGACGGCTCAGCGACGTGCCTCGCGGGTCCGCCGTGCACGCCCGCCGGCGACGAGTGCGCCGACTACCAACAGTGTCTCAACGGCAGCTGCGCGCTGGCGGACAACGTCCGGGCTGAGGATGTCGCCTTGTGCGCGCAGCAAGGTGACGAGGGTGCCATCGACAGCTTCGTGAACCTCGCGGTGCCCACCAGCGCCCTGCCAGTGCAGATCCCCGGCCTCGGCGACACGCTGTACGCAAAGGTTGCGTTTTGCAGCGAGCTACCGCGCCTAAAGAGCGCCAGTGCCGCGGGCCCAGCCGGCGAAGATGGCTGGTTTGCGACGCCCATCGACAAAGATCGCAGCGAGGATCCATTGTTGGGCCTTGCCAGCGAAGAGGACGCCTTCGCCGAGCTGAGCGCCTACTTCGACACCCAGCAATATTTTGAGCATGTGCGTGCGACGTTTGACGATCCGGCTTTTTGCTTGGAGGCGCTGTCGATGGATTGCGACGCCACCGGCGCGTCGGTGACCAACGCTGACGGCAGCCCGCGTCTGCCGTTTCACATCACGACGAACTTCTTGTTTCCCGCGGTCGATCTAAACGCGCTCGGCCAACAGATCTTGCTCGGCGGCCTCGGTCGCGATCCGGGCAATCCCGTCGTCATCGACGACTACCAGCGCATCCCAAACGCGGCGTTTATCCCCGCGCTTGACGGCGGTCCCGTCAACATCCCGCCCGAATTTCAAGCGCTCGCGTCCATCTTCACGCGGCCGTTTGACTCAAACGTCTACTTCCAGGGCTTTCGCGACTTCGCGTACGACGGTGACGTCGTGCGCCACGAGTTCACGCACGGCATCGTGCACACGCTCAACGCGGGATTGCTCAGTAACGGCAAAGACGACTACGGCACGCATACGGAGCCTGGCGCGCTCAATGAGGGCTGGGCGGACTACTTTTCGTCCTCGTTCGTGAACGACACCGAGATGGGTGAGTACGCCAGCGACTCGCTGGTGCCCGCGTCCGAGACCGGCCTGCGCGACGCCAACAACAGCAAAACGTGCCCCACCGACATCTTCGGTGAGGTGCACGCGGACGCAGAGCCGTGGACCGGTGCGTTATGGGCGATCCGCGCGCAAGCTGCTGCCAGCGACGTGCTCGCGCTCGACCGCGCGCTGTACGGTGCCATCGCGGCTGCCGACCCCGACGAGGATTTTGCGCGCGCGTCGAGCCACGCTGTCGACGCCATTCGCGCCGAGCTCGGCGACACGCTGGCGGATTTCGCTGTCACCGAGTTCGCCAACCGCAAGCTCGATGGCTGCGATCGCGTGTGGCCGCTGTCCGTGCTCAACGACGCTGGAGCCGCCGTCATCACCCGCAAAGACACGCTGTTTCAACCTGCGAAAGCAAGCGCGGGCCTCACCAACTTTGCGCCCGCAGTGCTGCAGTTTCGCGTGCAGGTGCCAAAGGGCGCGGGCGGCTTCACGCTGACGTGGAGCGAAACCACCGGCAATGCCCTGGGTGGTGGTGGCAACGCTGCCGAAGCCATGGCGGTCGTCGTCAAAGAGACCGACGATCGCTTGTACTGGAGCTACGAAGGGGCCCAAGGGGCGCTGGCGGTGCCGCACGATGTCGACGGTGCCGAGGTCGACCTCGACGTGGCCGGCAGCGGCGCTGCGCAAATCGGCGCGCCCGACGCAAACAGCGGCATCGCCCTTGCGACGTTCACACACACGCTTGAGTCCGATCCGTGTAGCGCGCGCACCTTCATCGCGCAGATCGTCTCGCCCGCGGGCGGCACCACGTTGTCCGATCTCGACGTCAGCATCATCCCCACCAGCGGCAGCTGCCTCAATGACTTCAAAGACCACCCGCCCGACGACAAAAGCGCTCCCGGTGGCTGCGGCTGCCGCGGCAGCACGGACATGTCGTCGTGGCTGTTG
>JAYTVG010001070.1:0-2942 GCA_043744135.1 Deltaproteobacteria bacterium
TTGTTCACCTCCCAAGGTCGGTGAGTTCGTCGGCCCATCAGCTTCGTCGACCTCGGGCGCGCGCGCCGTGTGAGTGGCAGCTGAGACATCACGCTTGGCTGTGCGACGTCAGCGCGCGGTCCTCGATGTCCGGCGCACTCAGGCCGCCGCGACCTTCTTCGCAAACGCCAACCCTTGTTGCGGGTGGTCGGGGTTTTTGAGCGTCGCTTCGATGGTGTCCCCTTCGGCCCAGCTTCCTTCCAAGATCGCGGTCGACAGTGGGTCTTGCAAGAAACGCTGGATCGCGCGGCGCAGCGGACGTGCGCCGAAGCGGGGTTCAAAGCCGGCGTCGATCACCGCGGTCTTGGCGGCCGGCGTGAGCTCGAGCTTCAGGCGTTTGGCAGCGAGCATGCCGGCGATTTTTTTGAGCTGAATCTCCGCGATCTGCTCGATGTTGCCGCGTGTCAAGCCGTGAAACATGATGACCTCGTCGATGCGCCCCAAAAATTCAGGGCGGAAGGTCTTTTTCAGCTCGCCAAACGCCAAGTCCTTGGCCCCCTCTTCGATCACACCGTCGTCGAGCGACGCTTCCAGCAAGTGGTGCGAGCCGACGTTTGACGTCATGATGATCACGGTGTTTTTGAAGTCGACCAACCGCGACTGGCTGTCGGTTAAACGTCCGTCGTCGAGCACCTGCAGCAAGATGTTGAAGATGTCGGGGTGGCCCTTTTCCACCTCGTCAAACAACACGACAGAATACGGCTTGAGACGCACCGCCTCGGTGAGCTGGCCACCCTCGTCGGCCCCTTTGTACCCCGGCGGCGCGCCAATCAACCTCGACACCGTATGCTTCTCTTGAAATTCCGACATGTCCAACCGGACCATGGCCTTTTCATCGTCGAACAAGAACTGCGTGAGCGCTTTTGCAAGCTCCGTCTTGCCGACCCCGGTGGGCCCGAGGAAAAAGAACGAACCGACTGGTCGGTTGGGGTCGCTGAGGCCTGAGCGCGACCGGCGAATCGCTTTGGCGATCGCCACCAACGCCTCTTTTTGCCCGATGACGCGCTCACCGACGCGTTCTTCCATCTTGAGCAGCTTTTCTTTTTCGCTTTCGAGCATCGCGTTGACCGGGATGCCGGTGATGTCGCCGACCACCGAGGCGATCTCCGACGGCTCCACTTCTTCTTTGATCAAGCGCCCACCGCGCACTGCGTCGAGCGCGCGCAGCTCCGTGGTCTTTTGCTCGAGCTCGTCGCTGAGCCGCTTGAGCTGGCCGTATTTGAGATCGCTTGCGCGCGTCACGTCGTTTTGGCGCTCGGCATCTTGCAGATCTTTTTGCGCGACCTCGATGCCCTCTTTGAGCGAACGGATGGTCTGAATCAAGCCGACTTCGTTTTGCCAGCGCGCGCGGATGTCGTTGACGTTTTTTTCGCTGTCGACGATCTTTTTTTCCAGCTTCGCTTTGTTTTCTAAGGTGTCGCGGTCGGTGTCGATCAGCGCCTTGTGCTCCATCTTGAGCTGCGTGAGCTGCCGATCTTGGATGTCGAGCACGTCAGGCACCGAGTCGATCGAGACCCGCAACCGTGACGCCGCCTCGTCGATGAGGTCGATGGCCTTGTCGGGCAACTGCCGCCCTGAAATGTAGCGCTGCGAAAACCGGATCGCGGCGGTGAGCGCCGGGTCTTGGATGCGCACGCCGTGAAACACCTCGTACTTGCCTTTGACCCCGCGCATGATGCGCAAGCTCTCATCAAAGTCCGGTTCCTCGACGAGGATGGCTTGAAAGCGGCGCTCCAGTGCTTTGTCTTTTTCAATCGAGTTGCGGTACTCGTCGGGGGTGGTGGCGCCCAGCACTTGAATCTCGCCACGCGACAACGGCGGCTTGAGCATTTGCGACGCATCCGACGCGCCCTCGCCACCCGCGCCCACCAGCGTGTGGATCTCGTCGATGAACAAGATGATGTCGCCTTGCGCGGCCTTGACCTCGGTGATGATGGACTTGATGCGCTCCTCAAACTGCCCGCGCAACGTGGCGCCCGCCAGCAAGCTGCCGAGGTCCAGGGCCATCAAACGCTTGTCGCGCAACATGCTCGGCACGTCGCCATTGGCAATGCGCTGCGCCAGTCCGTGGATGATGGCGTTTTTGCCAACGCCCGGTTTGCCGATCAGCACCGGGTTGTTTTTTGAGCGGCGCGACAGCACTTGAATGATGCGGCGTGTCTCATCATCGCGGCCGATAATGGGGTCAAGCTTGCCGTCTTTGGCCTTTTGCACCAAGTCGATGGCGTATTTTTCGATGGCGCTGCCGTCGGTGGGCGCATCGCTGACGCTGCCTCCTTTGGGCGTGACTTTCAGCGCGCTTTCGATGCGGTCCTTCGACGCCCCGTGGTCGCGCAACAACCGTCCGGGCGTGCCTGCGCCCACGCTGGGATCCGATAGCGCCGCGAGCAAGTGGCTGGCGTCGACAAGTTTGCTGCCCAACCGCGTCGCTTGCGTCTCAGCGCCCGCAGTGACTTTCAAAAACTTCGGCGACAAATAGTTCGAAGCACCTGCAACCTTCGGCAGTTTGGTCAGCTCGACCTCGAGCTTTTGCTCGATCTCCACCAACTTCACGCCCAACCGCTCGAGCACCGCACGGCCACCGTCATCTGCCAACAGCGCCCTGAGCAGATGCTCGGGTTCGATCGCCTGGTGCTCGCGGGCGCGCGCGAGCTTTTGGCTCTCCACGAGCACGTTTTGCGTTTTCGGGGCGTATTTCGCAAGATTCATCCCCGCGGCATAGCGCAACGCTTGCGCCCACGCACGCCGCACGACCGGTGGCGCACCGCCAGCATCTGCAAAAACTGCAAGGTGCTGCAGATAGGACGGCAGAGCACAACGGCGCGCGCTCGAGCGTGCACCGTTGCGGTGGCCGGTGGCGTGTGAAGCGTGCGTTTGAAAAAACCACGTTGTCACATGCGAGG
>JAYTVG010001071.1:0-9911 GCA_043744135.1 Deltaproteobacteria bacterium
GCGCGCGCGTGCCCCACCAGCTGAGCGGTCGCGGTCGCGTCCCACAACGCGCTCACACTCGTGCGGCGATCTTTGACGTCCCAATCGGCGGTCACGCGGTACTGTGGTGCCGGCACGCGCGCGTCACGGACAAACGGACGCACCTGCAGCAACGTGCTTAGCGTCGTGGGTCGCTTCGTCGTCGCAGCCGGGAGCGGCACCGGCTCGCCTCGCGCGTGGAGCAGCGCGACCGTGGCGCCGAGGCCATCATACACATCGTGCGGCAAGCACTCCTCGTCGAGGACAACGCCGGCGGCGTTCAGGCGCAAAAAACGCAGATCCATCGGCTCGCCGCTTTGGCGCAGCGCGGTGAAACGCACGTTTGCGCTTTCGGGCACGGCGGCATGCTCAAGGTCGCGGGAGCGCACGAGCGCGCTGCTCATGCGCCCAGTGCTGTGCGTGCGGTGCGGCGTTGCGCGCGCTCGTACGCATCGCCGATGCGCGCCGTCAACAACGTCGCGGCCATCTTGAGCATGTACGCGTCGCCGTTGTTGAAGCGCTGCGAGATGGCGCACGACATGGTGGCGTGCCTGACGTCGTGCCACATGCCAGGGGGCAGATACAGCGTGTCGCCGGGTCCAAGCTCGGCGACGTAACCCCGCAGTTGCTTGGCGCGTGGGAAGCGATCGAAATCCGGTGCGAGTGCATCCAAGTGGCTGCGGGCGGCGAACGGGATCTTGTGCAGGTGCGGTGTTTGATCGTGCGCAAACATGACGAAGCGCTTGGTCCCAAAAAACAGCGTGTGCATGATGTGGCGCCAGTCGAAGTCATAGTGCAGCGGCGTGCGCGACTGGCCCGACCCCAAAAACACCCACACCAACCTCGACGAGTAGCCGGTGCCTACCGTGGGCGGCGCGAAGTCTGTGCGCAGCTCGGGAAACACCGTCAGCAGATTTTCCGCCACCATGCGCAAGTCGCGCGTACCGGTGGCGATCTCGTCTAAAAACGCACCGAACGTCATGACCTGTGCGCCACCGTAAAAACCGCCGCGCCCGGTGCCTTCGCGTTCAAGGCTGCGGGTGACGATCTCGCGGTCAGCGAAGCGCGCTTTGAGCGCGTCGGGCGTAAAGCTCGTGCGGGCGGGCCAGGGCGCGCTGACACCTTCAAGAACCACGGGCACGCGCTTGTTGATGAAGCTGTTGGTGACGTCGTCGGCGAGCCACTCGCGCAAGCGCGTCACGGGCTCAAGGGCAATCGCTGCGGACGGAGCGGCGTGCGACATTCCTGTGAATAGGCAGCGCGCGTTGCGTATGCAATGCCACGGACGCATGGCGTTGACGCGCGACCTTGAGCAACCGCAGCCGCCGGGCGAGCCCGGCGCCGGCGCGCGCCGGCCGTCGAAACTGCCCAAAATGCTCGGGGGCTACGCGGTCACCGCGACCGTCGGACACGGGGGCATGGGCGAAGTGTTCGTCGGCCACCACGCGCTGCTCAATCGCGCGGTCGCTGTCAAGCGTATGACGCCGCCCCCGACCGCCGACGACGACACGCGCGCGTTGTGGCGTGAACGCTTCGTGCGCGAAGGGCGTGCGCTCGCCAAGCTGAGCCACGAAAACATCGTCGCGGTGCACGACTTGATTGAACAGCGCGGCGACTTGTTGTTGGTGCTTGAGTACGTCGACGGATTTTCTGTCGCGCAACTGTTGGCGGGCGGCGCTCTCCCCGTCGACGTCAGCGTGATGGTGGCGGTGGCGACGCTGCGCGCACTCGAGGTCGCACACCGCGCCGGTATTTTGCACCGGGATGTGAAACCGGCCAACGTCATGATCGCCAAAGACGGCGTCGTGAAGTTGATGGATTTCGGTATCGCGAAAGACGCCGCGCACACGCAGCTGACGGACACCGGCCAAAGCATCGGCACGCCCAGCTACATGGCGCCCGAGACCCTGCACGGCGGCACGGCAGACGCACGCAGCGACGTGTACGCGGTGGGCGCGCTGCTGTACGAGATGCTCACGGGCCAGCGGCTGTTCGGGCACGCCACCGTCGACAACATCTGGACGTTGGTGCAAGCGGGACAGTTCCCGCGCGTGGGCAAATTAGCGCCTGAGCTGCCCTCGCCTTTGCAGTTGCTGGTGGAGCGCGCGCTTAAGACCGACCCCAAACGCCGCCCCGCCTCTGCCAGCGCGCTGCGCCAAGCGCTTGAGGAATTTCTCGCCAGCCACAACGCGCCTTGCGACGCGGCCGCGCGGTTGACGGCTTGGTTGTGCGCGGTCGGCAAGATCGGTGAGGCGCAAGCGCTCAGCACCATCAACCTCGACAGCCACGACGCTGCCCTGTTGGTCGAGGTGGTGAAGCTAGCGCCACGGTTTCATCCATGGCGCGTCATGACGCTTGCCAGCACGCTGATGGTGGCGCTGTTGATGGCGTATGTGGTGCGCACGACGCCCGTCGCCGATTGGCTGCTCGACGTATTGCTGCGTTAAAGCCCATGCCACGCCGCGCTGCTCCGGGCGGCCAATCCGTCGAGGAGGTGTTGCTGGATTTGACGCGCGCCCGCTCGCGCTCAGCGGTGCGCGCGCAACCAGCTGCTGACGTCGGTGGCGAGCGCCGCCGCACACGCCTGTGCTGCGTCGTGCTCGAGTTCGGCGTCGGTGACGCCCTCGCCGTCGACGTCCGCGCGCGTCGACAACGACGCCAGTAGCTTGCGCGACGGCAACTGTGCGATAGCGACGCTGCAGCGCGCGTAGACAGCGCCGCCGGTGGTTTTGCCGTGCTCATTTTTGAGCGACAGAGCAAAGCCGCGCTGTGGGTTGGTGGTGACCGACGCACCCGTGAGCTGTTGGATCAGTGCGCGCCGCAGCCCCGCGTCGCCGCTGAGCTCAACCTCGATGCCCGCCGACGCCATCGCCACGCGCTGCTGTGCGCGCTGCTTGAGCGCCTCTTTGAGCAAACGGCCCTTTGGCGTGGTCGCTGCTTTGGCCTCGATGCGTCGGAGGTCCGACACGGCCTCAGGCTCGGCTTGGGGCTCAAGTGTTGGCGTGGGGACGGCTGCAACGATCGGCGGTGCCGTGGCGCTCGGCAGCGGCGGTACCATCGGCGCAACGTCGTCAGTGCGGGTGATCCACCACAACACGAGCGCACTCGCGCACAGCAACACCAGCACGATGGCGCGTCCGTCGATCCGATAGCGCCAGCTCCGCGTCACGCGGTGTAGCCCTTGGTCTGCGCGTAGCTGACGAGGGCGCGTTGACTGTCGACCTCGCCGTGGTGAAGGGCGACGCGCTTGACGTTGGCGATGTGGCTCGCCCACGTCAGCAGCTCATCGCGGTCCGCATGCGCGCTGAGGCCTTGCAACGTGTCGATGCGGCATCGCACCGGGATGTCTTCGCCGTCGATGGTGACGTGCGCAGCGGTTTTTTGCGCCTGTTGAATCAGGCGCCCCCTGGTGCCGACACCTTGGTAGCCCGCGAACAGCACGGTGCACTCGGGATCGGGCAGACCCGCTTTGAGGTGGCGCAAGATGCGGCCCCCCGCGCACATGCCGCTGCCTGCGATGACGATCATCGGACCCTCAGCGTCGACCAAGCGCTGGCTGTCCGCGCCGCGCTTGACCGTGAACAGCGTGTCAAACGCCAACGGGTCGTCGCCCCGCGCGATCTTTGCGAGCGCCTCTTTGTCAAACAGCTGGCGCGCGTGGGCGTACACGTCGGTGACCAGTTGCCCCATCGGTGTGTCGATGGCGACGGGGATGGCGGGGATGCGCTTGCTTTCGACGAGCTCGTTTAAAAAATACATCAGCAGCTGCGTGCGGCCGATGGCGAAGCTTGGGATGAGCACCTTGGCTTTGCGGCGTGCGGCGCTGTTGACGATGTCCTCGAGCTTTTTTTCGATGTCGTCGTGCCCGTGCGCGTGGCTTTTTGAACCATAGGTGGACTCCATCACCAACACGTCCACCGGCTGCGCGCTTGACCACACGGTGTTGGCGTCGCGCAAGATCGGGCTGTTGGGCCGGCCCAAATCCCCCGACACGATGACGCGCGAGGTGCTGCTGCAAATATCGACGCTGGCGGAGCCCAAGATATGGCCCGCTTCTTTAAACGTGATGCTGCCGACAAAGCCCAGCGCATCACCGCCCGCGACGTCGTACGGGATGGCGTGTGCGAGCGCGTCGAAGCGCTTCAAAAAATGCTCGACCTCGCGGTCCGTCGCACCGGACATGCCAAGCGAATCGTCCAGCGAGATGCGCGCGATGGCCAACGTCGCCTGCGTCGACACAATGGGTTTATCAAAGCCGCCCTCGATCAGCGCCGGGATGCTGCCGATGTGGTCGAGGTGGCCGTGCGTTAAGATGAGCGCATCGACGTCCTTGGCGGCCGCGGGCATCTGCCACCGATCGGCCTCACGCCCTTGGCCAATGCCCGCGTCCACCAACAAGCGCATGGTCTTTGGCAAGTGCGCGTCGGTGCTGTTGCTCATCTCCACGCGCGTCATCGCTCCCGTCACTTGCTCGACGGCGCCAAGCAAGCGCACCTCGCCGTCGGGCAGCCGGTGCACCGCGGTGCATGCCACCATCTGCGGGCGGTGGGTGTGCGGCGTGGGCGTGGTGTTGTCGGGCATCTGCGTTGATACCGCCGCAGCAGATTTTTCGCATCTTCACGCAGAGATCCAAGACCCACGTCGTCACGGCTGGCTGACGCGCACTGCTCAGGCGCGTCGGAGACCCGCGCGCGATCGACAACACGGCGCGGACGTTGGCGAGTGACGTCGCGTTGTGCTACCGCCGCGCGATGTCACCGTCGCCCGATGCGGCCCATCCGCGCAGCAATAGCTACGACTTCATGCGCTTTGTCGCGGCGGCTGCCGTGCTGTACAGCCACCACTTCGCGCTGGCGGGACTCATCGAGCCACGTGTACCAGTCTATGGCGAAAAATACGGTGAACTCGCTGTAGGTATCTTTTTTTGTTTGAGCGGATTCTTGATTTATCGCTCACTTGAAAAGACCCAAGATTGGGCGCGCTTTTTTGCCGCACGCTTGCTGCGCGTCATGCCCAACCTCACCGTCGTCGTGGTTGTCACGTCGGTTGCGACGATGGTGTACTACCGCAACGTCGCGCACGCCGCACAACACGCGGAGTACATCGCACGCAACGTGCTGTTGTTCATGGAGCCGAGCTTCACCGTGCCGGGCGTGTTCGCAGACAGAGCCAACGCCGCGATCAACGGTCCGTTGTGGAGCTTACGCTATGAAGTCGCCCTGTACGTGCTGCTGTTCGTGGTCTTCGCCTGGGCTGGGAAGTATCGCAACTGGCTGATTGCCTCGATGCTTTTAGTACTTGCTTATCCATGGGCAACAAATACACATATTTACGTTTTAGGTGGTGATATTTTCGAATTGTCAAGACTCGGTCAAATGTTCCTGAGTGGAAGCTTGATGGCGTTTTTATGGCCGCATTGGAAAAATCATGCCGTGCTATTCGGTTTGGTCGGCATCGCTTTTTTAATAGGTCTCGAATACGCGCTCCCCTTTAAAAGCTTCCTCAATTCCATGGCGTTGGCAGGGGCGACGATCGGGCTTGGATCGTCGGGTCTATTTGCAAAGTTCGCTAAGGGTGGTGACGGCTCATACGGTATCTATATTTGCGCGTGGCCTATTCAACAATGTTGTATCATGTCGATCGCGAATTCGTCGACTTCGGGAGATGAGCAATCGAAGTTCTGGCTCTCGATGGCGGTCGCCTTCGCGTTGACGACCGCCGCAGGATACCTGACGTGGCATTTGTACGAAGCGCGCTGCATGCGGCGGGTGACGCCATTGGCAGCACTGTTGCATCGCTGGGCCGATCGCCTGCTGCACACGCGCAGCCAGTGACTGACGCTGTCGACGAGCCGCGTGGCGATGTGATCAGCTGTGAACCCGCGCTGTCGCGCGACGCGCACCGCTCGCGTCCGGATGCGAACACGGATGGCCGCTGCGGGCGCACGCACCTAGGCGCGATCGGGTTCGCGCACCGCGCGCAGCAAGAGTTCGACTTTGTGGTCGGTCGATGCCGTCGGGTTCATGAAGCGCGCGCGCCGCTCCGCACGCGTCAGCACCAGCACCGACGCACTCACGCTTAAGCCGTGGCGCAAGCTCTCCTTTAAAAACAGCCAGCGCACCGACAGCGACGACACCGCGAACAGCGGCAAGCCCACAGCACAGGCCAAGGTGCCGTAGATGAGCGCGGCGTACAGGGGATCGGCGACCGGCAAAAAACCAAACGCGAGCGCGCCCAAGCCAGCGCCCCCAAAGGCCATGGCAAACTTCATGCGCCGCAGCGCGAGCAAGGTGCGCAGCAGGCCAGCGAGCGTGTGGTCGTCGACGTCGCGCACGCGGCGGATCCACGGGTCGGAGAACTGCGCAGAAGATTGCGGCGCACACGGCACCATCGGTGCCGAAAACGGCGTTGGCGACGTGTGGGCAGCAGATTCGTCAATCACGCTGCAGCGTAGCAGGTGCGGGGTACCCACGCTGGTTGATGCGCATCTGGACAGCTTGTGCGCGCCAAGGCAGCGTCACAAGCGGGAGGCCGGCCATGGATAACTCAGCCATCATGGTGCTTTCGCTTGGCGTCGCGATGGACGCTGGCACCGTGTGTGTGGCGCATGGCCTCGCGAGCTCGACGGTGCGCGCGCGTGATGCGCTCAGTGTCGCGGCCTGGTTTGGCGGCTTTCAAACGTTGATGCCGATGGTGGGCTGGTGGGGTGGCGGCTTGTTGGGTCCGCTCGTGCATGCCTGGGGCCCGTACATCGCTGCTGCGGTGTTTGCTGCGCTCGGCGCCAAGATCTTGTGGGACGCGCGCCGCCCCGCGGCAGCGATGTCAGCAGGCGCGCCCGCGCAGTTGTTTGGCGCGCGCGTCATGTGTGCGCTCGCCATCGCCACCAGCATCGACGCGCTGGTGGTGGGTGTGACGCTGCCACTGCTGCACGCGCCGTTTGCGCTCACTGTCGTGAGCATGGGGGTGACGACCGCGACGCTGTGCGTGCTCGGGTTGTACGCGGGGCGGCACATCAAGCAGCGCGTGGGACAGCGCATCAACGTCGTGGGCGGCGTGTTGCTGTTGGCCCTCGCCGCGTGGGTCGCGCTGTCGCCTGCGATTGGGCTGTGAATGGCGGTTGCCGGCCTTGTGCGCCACCTCAATCTAGGGCGCGCACCCTGATTACGGCGTGATGCCGAGGTATCGAAACAACGTCTGCGCTTGGGCGCGGCGGGCCTGCGCACGGCGGCGTGGCGGGTCAAAGTGAAACACCCACGCTCCGTCGCCGCTGGCACCGTCCGCGACGCCGGTGCGCAACAGCCGCTCGATCACACACGCGTGCAGACGCGGGCTGCGCACGGTGCTGTGTACGACGTGGGCGGCGTTGACCTTGCCGTCGTGCGCGCGCAGCGCCACCACCACATCGCCGACAGCGTCGTCGTCAAGCTGGCCGACACGGCTGATGGCTTGCGTTTGGCAACGCTTGAGATCGTCTTTGACGATCGCGGCGGCATCGGCGAGCGCGAGTGGTGCAAGCAGGTGGCCCTCCTTCAGCGCCGCGTTCGCCACCGTCAGATACACACGCGTCGAGGGCTCGTTGCCGCGCGCCACCGCGCGCTGCGCGCGCAGCTGGTCACGGATGCACGCGGTGTCGACGCCATCGCTCGATAGCAGCACGTTGACGGCGTCGACGCTGCCGTCAGCGTGCACAACGAAGGTGGCGAGCGCTTCTGCAGTCGGTGACGCTGCACAGGTCAACACTTGCGGTGCCGCTTGCGCGAGGAGGCTTGCGATGTGAGGCCGGGGACGCGGCCCGACGGTTGCAAATGTCGACAACGTCGACAATGTCGATGGCGTCGATGGCGCTGTCAGCGTCGGCGCCGTCAGCATCGCCACGGTCAGCAGAGTCATTGGTGCGACACACGCGACGGCAAACAACGGCGCCATCGCTCACCCTACCATCGCGCGGGCGCGGCTACACGAGCGCCAGCACGTCGAGCGCCAACTCGACGCGCCCAAACGGCGGCATGAAGTACGCACCTTGCACCCGCGCCTTCACCGCGCGCAGCGCCTCGGCCGCGATGGCGACGCCTTCGCGTTGGGCAGCCGTGGGGTCGGCGGCTTTCTCCATCCGGTCGCGCACCTCTTGCGGGATGCGCATGCCGGGCACGTTGTGGTGCAAAAACGCCGCGTTTTTAAACGAGGCCAGCGGCAAGATCCCCACCATGATGGGCAGGCCTAAGGTTTTGGTGGCGTTCAAAAAGCGCTCGAGGGTGTCGGGGTCAAACACCGGCTGCGTCATCACCAGCTCGGCGCCTGCGTCACGTTTTTCAAACAGGCGGCGGATCTCGCGGTCGAAGTCCAGCGCAGCAGGCTCTGCACCGGTCGCGAGCACGAAGCGCGTGCCGCTGCCCATCGATTTGCCCGCGGGATCTAAGCCGCGGTTTAAGCCGCGCGCCACCCCCAGCAGGCCGACGCTGTCGAGGTCAAACACCGCGGTGGCGTCGGGGTAGTCGCCCACCTTGGGCGGGTCACCAGTGATGATGACGAGGTTTTTGACGCCTTGCACATGCGCGCCGATCAAGTCCGCTTGCAGCGCGAGCAGGTTCCGGTCGCGGGCGCACACGTGCAAGATCGGTTCGATGCTCATGGAGGTGTCCAAGCGACACATATCGAGCACTGCGCGCGCCATCGCTTGGTTGGACATGCGCACGGTAGCGCGCGGGCCGTCAGGGATGTTGACGGCGTCGATGCCGGCCTTGGCCAAGCGCGCGATGCGCTGCAGCGTCGGGCCGGGGTCCAGTCCCGTGGGGGGCGGCACCTCGACGCTGACGACGAAGTTGCCGGCGGCGATTTTCTGCGCGAGTGCACTGCGCTCGGCAAAGGGTGCTGCGTCGTGGCCACGCGCCTGAGCGGGTTGCGCCGCGCTACTGCGCTGCTTGCGCCAGGCCCCGCCGCCGAGCATGCGCGCGCTCGCGACCACGCGGCGGATGTGATCGGGCCCCGTGCCACAACAGCCTCCCACCGCGCCGACGCCCGCCTTAAACGCGCGCCGCGCCACCACGCCATAGGTCTCGGGGCTCGCCAAGTAGATGCTGCGCCCGTCGACGACGCGCGGGTAACCGGCGTTGGGTTGCATGATGAGCGGTGTGCCGCGGCCCGCCATCTGCTCCATGAGCGCGAGCGTGCGCTCAGGGCCGAGCGTGCAGTTGGCGCCCACCACCTCGACGCCGAGGGCGATCATGCGCTCGACCACCTCTTGCGGCGGCGCACCGTCGTGGGTGCGCAAGGTGTCGTCGAAGGTGCACTGCGCCACGCTAGGGATGTTGACGCCGTACGCTGCCTCGACGGCGATCTCGAGCTCCCCCAGCGACGTGAAGGTCTCAAACAACAGCACGTCCGCGCCCGCGGCGGCCAGCGCCTGCGCTTGTTCGCGAAAGGCGTCAAACGCCAAGCGCCGCGTGCGGTTGCGGATCAAATCTTTGGGCAGCAGGCCGCTGGGCCCGATGGAGCCAGCGACAAACGCGCGGTCTTTGACGACGTCGCGCGCCAACTTCACCGCCGCCGTGCAGATGTCCACTACCTTGTCGCTTAAGCCGTGCGAGGCCAACGCGTAGCGGTTGGCGCCGTAGGTGTTGGTCTGCACGACGTCGGCGCCGACCTCGACATAGTCGCGGTGCACGGCCGCCACCAGCTCGGGTGCCGTCAGGCTGAGCGCATCAAAGCACGTGTTGAGCGCACCGCCGCGCTCGTACAGCTGCGTGCCCATGGCGCCATCGAACACCAATGGACCCTTCGCGAGCGCTTCGAGAAATGACAGGGCGGGCACTGAAGGTCTTTAGCATTTGGTGTTCACGGCGTGAGGGTTGGTTTCGCTGCGCGGGTGCTTTTTTCGCGGGCCCGCTGGGGGCTTT
>JAYTVG010001072.1:0-9908 GCA_043744135.1 Deltaproteobacteria bacterium
GCCGCCATCGGCTGCTCGATCAAGTGGACCTCACGCACGCCGGCGCCGAGCGCCGCTTCGCGCACTGCTTTTTGCTCGATGCTGGTGATGCCCGCCGGCACCGAGATGATCAGGCGGCTGCGCGCAAAGTATTTTTTTTCGTTGGCCTTCTCAATGAAGGCTTTAATCATCGCTTCGGTGACGGTGAAATCGGCGATGACGCCATCGCGCATGGGGCGAATCGCGGTGATGTTGCCGGGGGTTTTACCCAGCATCTCCTTGGCGTCGCGGCCCACCGCCAACACTTTGGTGGTGTTGCCCACCTTCGAAATGGCGACCACCGATGGCTCGTTAAGCACCACGCCCTTGCCGCGCACGTGCACCAGCGTATTTGCAGTGCCGAGGTCAATGGCCAGGTCCGTGGAGAACAAGGCGGTCAGGCGGTCGTACCAAGACGAGGGGGGCGCGGCAGTCACGCGCGCACCATAGGCACGAAATCGCGCGTGCGTCGATGCGCCCGTGACGCTGGCAGCCGCACCATGAAAAAAAAACGGCGGCCCCTCGGGCCGCCGCTTCAAACAAAACCGAACGTAACCGGGCGCGCTATTCGCAAACGAACGTGGTGCCGGGGAAGTTCGCATCCGCCGTGCAATCGGCCACGACGCCGCAACCGCACAGGCTGTTGGCGCCGCACTTGTCGCCAAAGTCGTTGCCCGTGCATTCGGTGTCAGACGCGCAACCGCAGGTGCCGAGCAATGCCGTCAGGCACTTCGACTGACCATCTGTGCACTCGCTGTCGGCGGCACAACCGCAAAAGCCCTCGTAGCAGGTGCTCAGGCCGTCGGTGCAGTCGGCGTCGGCGAGGCACTCAACGCAGGTGCCGTTGCTGGTGTCGCATTTGAAACCAAAGCAGTCCGCATCAGCCGTGCAGCCAGGCTGGTTGCCTGCGGCGCGGCAGGTGTCGTAGCCACCGGCGTCGAAACATTCACCTTCGGTGCCGCACACGTCCGTCGTGCCGCCAGCCACGAGCGTCGCCGTCAAGCTGCCACCAAAAGCGCAGCCGCCAGCCGCGGGCACTTCTTGCGCGCAACCGCCGTCGGTGCCGGCGCCTGCGGCGTCGAGGTCCACGCAGACGTAGCCAGCGGCGCCGCCGAAGCAATCCGCGTCCGCGGCACACGGCGATGCGCTCCAGCCGCTAAACACGGCGGTGCACTCGTCGTTGACGGTGCAGTTGGACGCTGGTCCGCAGCGGCTGTCACGACACGCGAAGGTGGTCGCAGGAGGGACGTTGCAATCTGCGTCAACGGTGCACGCTTCTTGGCACACAGGCTCACCTTCGCCTTCGCCTTCGCCCTCGCCCTCCCCTTCGGCGGGCGCGCAGCCCGTCAGCGCAAACGAGGTGGCAAACACGAACGCGGTAGCACTCACACTGAGAATATTCTTCATCATGATTCAAACCTCCGGCGCGCACGCTAACTGAAGGCCGAGCGAAATTCCAACTTCGCCGCCGTGATGCAGCACCCTCAAAAAACTGAGCGGCCCATGCGGGCCGCTCAGCGATCGCGGGCTATGACGTGCGGGCTGTTAGGGCACGTTGAACGCGACGCACACGTCGCCGGCATCGGTGCACACCTGGTCGCCCGAGCAGCTGCATACGTTGCCTAAGCAGGAGTCGGCTTGGGGATCGTCGGTGCACTGTGAGCTGTCGGTGCAGCCACAAAAGTTGAAGCCAGGCGCCAGCACGCACGTGGTCAAACCGTTGGTGCAGTCCGCGTCCACCGCGCACAACTGGCACGTGCCCGCGTCGCACACGCCAAAGCCGCAATCGGCGTTGGTGGTGCAGGTCTCTTGGCAAAAGCCCACCCCGCCGCACGCCGCTGGATTTGCACACACTGCAACGTCGCCGTCGAGGCTGGCCACGGTGACGACGGCCTGTTGCAGCTGCGCGCAGGTGATCGCGCCGCCGTCCAAAAATGCGCAGCGTGCATCGCCCACGCCGACCGGCACGCACGCTTGGCCTTGGCCGCACGGCGCATCGACGCTGCAGGGGGCGTCGCCGATGAAGTCGCCGTTGGTGTCAACGAGCTGCCAGCCGCTGAAGTCGGCCGTACACGCCTCGTCGGTGGTGCAGCTCGCGCTGCCCGAGTCGACGGTGCACACGCCAAACAGGCAGGTGGCGTCGGCGCCGCAATCGTTGTCGCTGGTACACGCGACCCCGCAACTTGCCGGGCCGCCTTCGCCTTCACCTTCGCCCTCACCTTCGCCCTCACCTTCGCCTTCACCTTCGCCTTCGCCTTCGCCTTCGCCTTCACCTTCACCTTCACCTTCGCCTTCGCCTTCACCTTCACCTTCACCTTCACCTTCACCTTCACCTTCACCTTCACCTTCGCCTCCACCTGCGGGCGTGCAAGCGGGGAGCGCAAACGAGAGCATGAACAGGGCTGCAAACGCACCGACACCGAAAGGATTGCGGACTGAATTGAGCATGTTGAACCTCCGGCGCGCACGATACCAAATCGCGCGTGCGCCGCCACTTCACGAGGCGTTCCACGCGTGCAGGGCTGAGGCCTTGAGCCCCGCCGCGGGCTTTTCAGCGTTGGTGCGGTTTCGGTGTAGCGTGCGCGTGTGAACAAACCCGCGTGGACTGTGCGGCCTTTTGCGCCAAACGATCGGCAAAGCTGGCTCAAGTTGATGGCCAGCGTGTCGGGTTTTGACGGCAGCGTGTCGGTCTGTACGCCAGCAGAGCTCGACGCGCTGGTGCGCCACCCCGCGCACAAAGACGCGGCGCATTGGCGGGTGGCGGTCGCAGGCAACGGTGCTGTGGTGGGCGCGCTGCAAGTCGGCGATATCGGCACCGTGCGCACGGCGGTGCAGTTGGCCGTCAACCCAGCGTGGCGACGTCAAGGCATCGGCCGGGCGTTGCTTGCTGAGGTGGATGTGGCGCGCCGCGTGCTGATGACGACGCGCGCTAGCGTGTCGGGTGCCGATGGATTTTTGCGCGCGCACGGCTTTGAGGAGCGCTATCGCGAGGCCCGCATGCGACGCGCCGCCAGTGGCCTGACGGGGCTGCCGATCCCTGAAGGCGGGCAAGTGCTGGCGGACGCGAGCAAAGATCCGCGGCGCGCGATGGCCGCGCTGGTCGAAGTCTACGGCGACGACGCCGAGCGTGATTTGACGACGCTGACCGCACGGATGGCCCGACCAGGCTGTCAGGTGCTGTACCTCACGGTGGCCAAAAACACCTACGGCGTGTGCCTGGTGTGTGGTTCGGACCGCGCCAAAAAAAATGAGCGCAACGCAGCCGGCGATAGCCTGGTTGGCGTCATCGAGAAGGTTGGCCTCGCGCGCGTGATGCGCGGCAAGGGCATGTCACAGCCGCTGATCCGCGCGGGGCTGATGGCGCTGTCGCGCGCCGGCTTTGGCGAGCTTGAGGTGATGGCGGATCGGCGCAAACCGGCCGCGGCGGAGCTGTACGAAAGCGAAGGCTTTCATACTGTTGACGACGACATCCACTGGATGCGCAAGGAAGACTGAGCGCTGGCGGTGCTGGTCGTTGCGCACTTGCGCGGCGCGGTTCATCACGCACCATGGACACGCCCACACAAGCGTCAGCTGACGCGAACAAAAACAACAACGACACGCTGCTTGCACACCTGGCCCCGGTCATGGAGCTGTTGCGCACGCAGGATTTGCTGTTGCCACATCGCGCGCGTGCTGCACTGCAACAGCAGTTTGCCGTGACGTCGCCGTGGTTTTTAACGGCGAAAGCGCTGGTGCGCCGCGGCGTGGCGGAGGGCTGGCTGTGCGACAGACAAAACGCGGGCGTGAAGTTCTCGCGCGTGAAAAAGGCACACGCGGCCGACGACTTCAGCGTCGACGCGGTCCATATGAGCGGCGGCGGCGCGCCCCATACGCATCCGCTGGGCGAGGTGTCGATCGCATTTGCCGTCAGTGGTGCACCGCGTTTTGATGGGCACGCTGAGGGTTTCGCCATCTACGCGCCGCGGTCGTGGCACGTGCCGACGGTGACGGGCGGCGTCATGGACATCGTGTATTTCTTGCCGGGCGGCGCGGTGCAGTTCACCGAATTAGGGCGCGGCACCGTCATTGCGTCAGCGCAAGCCGTCGTCGCGTCGAACGAAAGGTCGCAGTGATGTCGACGAGCCAATCGAGCGCCGACGCGGCCCCGGTGGCAACGGAGGTGCTGGTCGCACTCGCGCAGCAACTGCGTGACGCGGAAGCCACACGCACAGCGATCGCGCGCGTCACCGACAGCGTGCCCGCGCTGACGGTGGCGGACGCCTACGCCATCGCGGGTCACACGCTGGTGCACCGGCGCGAGCACGGCTTGCACGGTCGTCCGGCGCGCTTGGTGGGGCGCAAGATCGGCATCACGTCAAAAGCGGTCATGGACTGGCTGCAGGTGAGCGAACCCGACTTCGGCTTTTTGCTCGACGACATGGCCATCAACGACGGCGGCGCCATGGCAAGCAGCGAATTGCTGCAGCCGCGCATCGAAGGCGAGGTGGCGTTTGTGCTCAAGCGCGAGTTGCCGGGTTGTTTTGTCGTCGGTGGCGTGACGGTGGCGGATGTGGTGGCGGCGACGGATTTTGTCTTGCCGGCGCTTGAGATCATCGACTCACGCATCGCGCAGTGGAAGATCAGCTACCGCGACACGGTGGCGGACAACGCGTCATCGGCGCGTTTTGTCGTCGGCACCTCGCCGACGCGCATCGACGCGCTCGACCTCACCACCGTTGGCATGAAGCTCAGTAAAAACGGCATCGTGGTGTCAACGGGTGCGGGTGCCGCGTGTTTGGGGAATCCCTGCGCGGCGGTGGCGTGGTTGGCGAATCGCTTGTGCGCGTTGTCGTCGCCGCTGCGCCCGGGTGATTTGGTGTTGTCGGGCGCGCTTGGCCCCGTGGTGCCGGTGGAGGCGGGCGATGCCTTCGAGCTCGACGTCAACGGCCTTGGCCGCTGCAGCGTGCGCTTCACGTAGGTGACAAAACGCGGGTCGCGCACGAGCACGTTGAGCTTTCGATCGAGTTGCCTTGCCGATTGTGCAGTGCGTGCGTCGGTCGCGCGTTGTGGTGCGCACGACATGCACCAGGTCGAACGCGGCGTTTCACGTCGTCACGACCGCGGTCTTGTGACAGCGCTTAGCGGGCTGCCGCAGCTTCCGTGAACCGGCCGCCTTCGAAGATCTGCTCGAGCAGCTGATCGATCTGCTTCATCATGCGTTGCGCGGTGTCGCCGCCATGGGCGGCAAAGGCCGAGCGCAAGTCGTTGAGGTTTCTCAGCTGCGTGAACAATTGGATATCGGACAGCTCGCTGCTTTGCGTCAGCGTTTTGTGCACCAAATTCAGCTCGCTCACCAAGCGGTCGATGTCTGCTGCGACTTGGTGCGGGCGATCGTCGGGGTGCTCCGCGTAGTACTGCGCGACGATCGGTTGCACGAGGTCATCTAAGATTTCGCGCTGGTCTAAGTTGTTCCACACGTGGCGCAATACGAACAAATCACCCTCGTGCACACGCAAGCGCCCATCCAAAAACGCGCTGGCCGCGAACAGCTTCAGCATGCGCACCACGCGCCGGTCCGACAGCGAGATGCCCTCACCGCGCAATTGGAAGCAGAGCCCTTTGTACGTGGCTAGAAATTCCTCTGGGAACTCGACACGATCGAGCAGCGCTCGCCGACACGTGTGCAGGTCCGCCGACGACAACAACGGCTTACTGACGGGCAGCGGCGGCGGCGCGGGCACGTTGGCGCTCGGCAGCATCGCGGGCACCGCAGCGTCGTCACGCGCGGCTAAGCGCTCCAGGGCCAAGCCCTTGGTCATCAATTCGTGAAAATGGTAGCTGTCGAGGTTGTCGGAATGCACCCGCAACAAAAAGCGATCGAAGATGGCGTCGAGGTTGTCTTGGCTGGGGACTTCGTTTGAGGCGGCAAACAGCGAGATGAGCGGCACTTTGACGAGCGCTGCACCGTTGTTGAAACGCCGTTCATTCAACAACGTCAGCAGCGAATTCAAAATCGCGCTGTTGGCCTTAAACGCCTCATCCAAAAACACGATCTCGGCCTCGGGCAACATCCCCGTCACCACGCGCCGATAGCTGCCGGCGCGAAAACTCTGGATGTCGACGGGGCCAAACAGCTCGTTGGGCTCTGAAAAACGCGTCAGCAAATACTCGAAATAGCGCGCGTCGATGAGCTTGGCGAAAGCGCGGATGAGCGCGCTTTTGGCCGTGCCGGGCGGTCCGATGAGCACCATATGCTCACCCGCGATCGCCGCCACCAACATCAGGCGGATGATCTCCTCTTTGGCGAGGAACTTTTGCTCGAGCTCACGTCGGATCGCGTCAAATCGGGGCTTTAGCGGATGACTCATGCCAGCAGCGAGATAGCCCGATTGCGCCTGCGCGGTCCACCGCTGCTGTCTCACCGCACGCAAACAGGCGCAGCGCGCGCACACGCGATAAACTCCGCAGTGTGAACCGGCGCGTACTCCTAGGCTTCGTGCTGGCGTATCTGACGCCCGAGGCACTGCCTTGCAATCACACGCCGGCGCCTGCGACCGATGCAGCCGCGCAGGCGCAGCCCGACGTTGTGCTTAGCGCGCTGAGCTTGCACAACAGCATGGGCTCGCCGTGGGTGCGCGCCGTGCGCGATCTGGTCGCGGACCGTTTTGACGTCGACGCGCTCGCGGCGTTCACGCCCGTAACGGTGTGGACCGGCAACAACGAGATGGTGGCGTTTCGGGTCGAGCGCAACAGCGACCAAGGCGGCGTGTTCACGGCGACGCGCGCCATCGTCGACGGTGAACTGCTGTGGGTGTCGTCGCGCGGCGGCACGCTGAGCGGCCCGCTGTCGACGCGCCCGGTGAAATACCGCGCCATCACCTCGCACATCGGCGTGCGCGAGCACCCGCTGCGCAAACAACTCAAGTGGCACGCGGGCACGGACTTCGGTGCGTCCATCGGCGCTGCCGTGGTGGCGGTCGCCGACGGCGTCATCTTGCGCGAGGGTCGCGACTGGCACGCGGGCAACTTTGTCGTCGTCACGCACGATATCGGCATCGAAACGCGCTATTTGCACCTCGACCGCAAGGTGAAAGGGATCGCCGCAGGCGTGCGCGTGACCAAAGGGGAGCTGCTGGGATTTGTTGGCAAGACCGGGCGCGTGACGGGCCCGCATTTGCACTACGAGATGCGCGACCACGACGGTGTGCCTCTCGACGCTGCGCGCGTGCAAGGTGCCGCCGCCGGCGCCATCACCGATGCGTCGCAGCTGCGCACGCTGTCGGATCGCATCGCGGTGTTGGACGCGTTTGCGCGTGCCCAAAGCGCAGGTGCGACGGCGTTGTTTGCGACGCCGTACTTTCGCGCCCCAAGCACGCTGCAGCGCGATCCGGTGCGCAGCGCGGCGTGGGAGGTGTGGCGGGCGCCGATGGTGGCCTCGCGCGGCGCACGCGTGCTGTCGCGCGGCACGGCAGCGCCGGCATGGCGGCGGCGCATCACGCGCGCGCGCGGCCTGTTTGACAATGTCAGCGCCGCCGACCTCGCAGACCCAATGGCGCGTCGCACCCTCGAGTTGGCGGCAATGCACGAGCTGTCGTTGCGCGCGCTCAGCGTTCGCTTGGGCTAAACGCCCGCGACCCTACTGCGCCAAACGCCACCACTGCAGCGCCACCAACCCAAGCGCTGTCGACAGCGCGCCGCTGCGGATCTGCGTATCGATGTCGCTGACGGCGATGAACACCACCTCAACTTCTTCCATGGCGTCGAGTTGTTGCGTGCCGATGCGCGTGACGCACGGCGCCAACACGGTGGTGCAGCGGTTGTTCATGAACGCAGGGTTTGGCAGCGCGGTGCCAATGCATCGTGCGGGGTGGTCGGCGTGCGGGCCATGGCCGGTTTCTTCGCGCAGCTCCCGCAGGCCGCCCGCGATCGGATCTTCGCCGGCTTCAAGCACGCCAGCGGGCAGCTCAAGCGTGAAGGCGCGGGCACCAAAGCGCCATTGGCGCACGAACAGCATGTGCGCGTCTTGCGTGATGGCGACGACGTTGACCCAGTCGGGACCCAGCAGGCGATCGACGGTGTGCGTGACGCCGGTGGCCTGCGAGCGCACCAGATCTGAGCGCACGGTAAACACCCGACGTTTGTCGGGCGGTCCGGTCGAGACGTCATCCCAAGGCAACAACACGGGGGGTTTCACCATGCGCATGCTTAGCATTGGCGTCGGCGGCTGCGTTCAATTATGCCTCAGCGATGCACGTCAGTTCGCGCCAACGCCTCGGTCCGCAGCACGCGGCCTCCTTCGATGGCGCCACGCTGTTTTTTCGCTTTGCGCGCGTGGTGTGCGCCGCCGACTGCCTCCCCAACAAGGAGCTGTACGAGGCCTGGGAGATGGCGCGGCGCGTGCGGCGCAAGCTGCGCGGCGGGCGCGTTGTTGATTGGGCTTGCGGGCACGGACTGCTCGCGCACGTCATGTTGCTCATCGACGACACGTCGAGCTCCGCGCTCGCTTACGACGTCAAGCTGCCGTCCAGCGCGCACACGCTGCACGACGCGCTGCAAGCGGTGTGGCCGCGTTTGTCTGCCGTGACGCTCCTGCAGTCGCGCACGCCACCGGCACTCGAGCCCGGTGACGTTGTGGTGTCGTGTCATGCGTGTGGCGGCCTCACCGACGACGTCATCACCGCAGCCATCGCAGTGGGCGCACGCGTTGCGGTGTTGCCGTGTTGTCAGTCGCGCAACAAAAACGACGACGGTGGCTTGACCGGTTGGCTCGATCCTGCGCTCGCCATCGACGTCACCCGCGCAGCGACGCTGCGGGCAGCGGGCTACCAGGTGTGGACGCAGAGCATTCCCGCGGACATCACCCCGAAAAATCGCCTGTTGGTGGCGCGCCCCACAGCCGCGCCGTAACCGTCAGTCACCGGGTTGCAGCGCCTGCGAGGGCCACCGTTTGGCGAGCCGCCCGCTGGGCTTTCCGATGACGAGGTCGATGCAGGCGCGCCGGTGTTGCGCCGTGCGGCTGCCGTTGTCGTTGGCGATGAAGCGCGTCTCGCCCATGCTCCACGGTTCGCAATACGCGCCCACCTGCACATCGACGTCGCGCAAGAAGCGCCGCGCGTCCGCGCTGCTCATGGCGCGCCGGATCGTGCGGTTGAGCTCGCCTTGCACGAGGTCCCAGCTGTCTTCGGGCAAGCCACCATCGCTCACCAAGGCCAAGCGCCACGCTGCCAGGCGGTCGATCACGAGCGCCGCGGGCAGCGCCAACAACATCGCGTAGACCGTGCTTGGAAAGGGAGCGACGGCCGTGAGCGTCGCGCGCTGCACGTCTTGGTACGGGCAACGAATCTCGACGACACGCGGGCGCACGGGACCTTTGCAGCCATCGTGGTGGTAAAACTCACCTTGGCTCAACTTGCCGCGGCTTGAACGCCCCCGCACATCTTTGAGCCCACCGTCGTCGCCACCGACATTTTTGCACACCACCACACCCGCCGCGTCCACCAGCGCAAAAAACGCGTCGCTGTGTTGCGGCGTCAACAAGACTGCCGAGACGTAGTCGGCGGGCACCGGCGCGTCGTCGTCGTGCACCAAGCCGTCAACCACGAGACCAAAGCCATGCCAAGGTGTTGTGCGCAAGCGCCAAGGGCCAAACCGATCGGGATGCGCCGCGTCCATTGCGTGGGCCTAGTCGCTCAACAGCACGAGGCCAACGGGCGCTTTTTGAGCAACTGCGTTGGGCTTATTTTTGCGCAACTGCGTTGGGCTTATTTTTTAGCGACTGCGTTGGGCTTATTTTTGAGCAACTGCGTTGGGCTGGTTTTATTTCGACTCCGTCGAGGTGGTTTGTTTCCAGGGCGCTGCCCTGGACCCGCGAGGGGGCCCAGGTCGGCCCCCTTCGAACCCCGACCTAG
>JAYTVG010001073.1:0-9893 GCA_043744135.1 Deltaproteobacteria bacterium
TGATGACCCACAACGCGCCGTTACCGACGCCCCACACGACGACACCGACGACCACGACCCACAAGCGCTGCGCGACACCACCGACGCCAACGCACAACGTGCCCACAAACGACAGCGCCGCCGAGACGTGCGCGACCGGCTCCGCGCGGGTCACGCGCGCCAACACCGCGCGCACGGCGATGGGGCCGATGCCGGTGCCGACGCCGCGCAACGCCTGCAACACCCCCAGTGTGATGGGCCCGCCGTACACCAAAGGCACGTCCCGAGCGGCGAGGTTCATCGCGATCCACGCAGCACCGCCCGCAAACGCCATCGGTGCTTTGCCAAAGACGCCCGCGCGCAAGCCCGGCGAAAACAGCGCTACGCGCATCGCGTGCAGCCACTGCGACCACGCGCTGTGTTGCGTCGTTGTCTTCGACGTCATCGCGCGCAGCGCCGGCAACCGCCACAGCACCGACGCCGCGACAAAAAAGCTCATCGCGTCGATCGCAAGCGCAGCGGTGGCGCCGATGGTGGTGGCAATTCCCCCAAGCGCCATGCCGAGCACAAACGTCGTGCTCCACGCCGACGCCGCCAACGCGTTTGCGGTCGGCAGCTCGTCTTTGTCGACAACGTTTGGCAACGCAGCGCCGGACGCCGGCTCGCGAACCGCAGCGAGGGCCGAGCGCAACAACAGCAACAGCTGCACGACACCGATCAGATCCGCCTGCGCCGCTGCCACCATCGCGACCGTGACGACGCCCTCGACAATGTTGCCGCCGATGAGCAGCGTACGCCTGTCGAAGCGATCGGCCCACACGCCTGCCACCGGTGACAACAGCGCACCCGGCAGCAGGTGCGCAGCCAACACCAACGCGAGTGCGAAACCGGCCCCACGACCGTCATCGTTCGCGTTGCTCGCGACCAGGACCGAGATGGCGATGAGGCTAAACCAGTCGCCTGTGAGCGATACCAGCTCCGCGATGAAGATCGCGCGATACGCGGGACGACGCCGCAACAAAGCAAGGTAGCCAGACATGCTGGCGCAGGGTACGCGACGATGGCACGCTTGTGTCACCCATCGCGCCGATGCACGCAGTGTTTTTGAGTCGGCACCTCGGGGCCGACGGCACAGCCAAGTTCCCGATCAGCGTTGGCCGATGATGCGTCGTTGCATCAACAAATCGGTCTGCGCATCGGTGCCGAGCATAAAAACATGCGCCCCGCAAAAGGCGAAGCCGAAGCGCGCGTAGAACTCTTGCGCGCGCATGTTGTATTCCCACACGCCAAGCCAGATGACGTCGTGGCCGTGCGCTTGTGCAAAATCAAGGCACGCGCGCAGCAGTGCGCTACCGATACCGCGACCGATAAACGCGCGCAGATTGTATAAGCGGCACAGCTCGATGGGTCGCTCGCCAACCACGCCCACCTCACGCACGTCGCGTTTGAGTTTCGCGTAGCCCACGGCAGTACCGTCGACGTCAGCGACGAAAAACGTCACGTCGATGTCTGCGAGCTCGCGCGCGAGCGTGTCGATGTCAAACGCGCTGAGCATATACGCGGCGAGATCGTCAGGATGATTTTTAGGGTGATCCGCAAACGCCTCAATGAACGCTTGCCGGCCGAGCGTCGCGAGCAGTTCAGCGTCGTGTGGGGTGGCGCAGCGGATGTGCATGCGGACAGCGGCCTCGCGTGGTTCGTTGACACGAGCGTTTCACAGCAGGTGAATTGGGTCCACATCAACCACCAGACGGCCTTTGCGCCGTTTAACGTCGTCACGGAGCTTCGCGTCAGTGTGCACGGCCAGGGCCATTTTGGTGCGCAGCGCATGCGAACCCTCGCGCACGAACACCTGCATGCGGGTCATGCCGTGCAGGCGCTCGGTGGGGCAGGGGGCGGGTCCAAGCACGCGCGACGTGGTCAAGGCCAGCGCGCGTACGATCGTCGCGCTGTGCTGTGCGAGTAGGCGCGCGTCGTTGGGGTCGGGCGCTTCGGCGCGAATTAACAGCGCGCGCACAAAGGGTGGGTACATGCCGCGCTGCCGTTCGCTGAGCTCCAAAGCACTAAAGCCCTCGACGTCGTGGCGCAGCACGGCTTGCAGCACCGGGTGTTGCGGGTCGTGGGTTTGAATCAGCACGCGGCCACGTTTATCACCGCGCCCCGCGCGCCCAGCGACTTGCAACAACAGTGCGAACACCCGCTCGGCCGCGCGAAAGTCAGGCAGCGCCAGCGCATGATCCGCGAACACCACACCGACGGTGCGCACGAGTGGAAAGTCGTGGCCCTTCGCGATCATCTGTGTGCCCACGACGATGTCGACGTCACCGCGCATGATGGTGTTGAGCGTGTCGGCGAGCGCGCCTCTTTTTTGCGTGCTATCGCGATCCAAACGCACGACGCGGGCGGCGGGGAAGCGCGCCGACAACTCTGCCTCCACCCGCTCGGTGCCGGTGCCGAGCATCGTCATGCCGGGCGCGCGGCAGTCAGGACAGTGTTGTGGCACCAGGGTTTCGTGATCGCATTGGTGACACAGCAGCGCACCGCGCCGCTTGTGAAACGTCATCGACACGCTGCAGTTGGGGCATTTGACGACGTGACCACAGGACTCGCACAACACCGCAGAGGCGTAGCCGCGCTTGTTTAAAAACAGCAGCACCTGCTCTTTGTTTGCGAGCGTCTCGTTGATGGCGGCGATGAGCGGCAACGACAACACCACACCTGAACCTGCGTCCGCGTTTTGTGTGTCGCGGGCGCGCATCGGCTTGTGTTGGGCGCGCGCGCGCAGATCGATGAGCTCCACCACCGGTAATTTACCACCACCACCGACGCGGGTGGGCAAGCGCAAGTGCACGAGCTTGCCGAGCGCGGCGTTGTGTCTGCTTTCAAAGCTCGGGGTGGCGGAGCCCAGCACGATCACGGCGTGCTCTTCTTTGGCGCGCCACAGGGCGACGTCGCGCGCGTGATAGCGCGGCGTCTCGTCTTGTTTGAGGCTGCCGTCGTGCTCCTCGTCGACAACGATCAAACCCAAATCGCAAAGCGGTGCGAAGAGCGCCGAACGCGCGCCCACCACCACGCGCACGGCACCTGAGCGAATCTGTGCCAGTGATGTCGCGCGCTGCGTCGCAGTGATGCCAGAATGCAGCAGCGCGACGTCGTGCCCCGTGCCCGCAAGGCCCGTGCGCACGCGCGCGACCAACTGCGGCGTCAGGCCGATCTCGGGCACTAACAGCAGCACCGAACGCCCCGCGGCCAAACACGCGCGCACCGCCTCTAAGTACACCTCGGTCTTGCCTGAGCCGGTCACACCCTCGAGCAAGAACGCACCGTCGCTGCGGGCGTTGATGGCGCCGACCAGCGCACGTGCTGCGCATTGTTGGTCGTCGGTGAGCGCATGCACGATGCCGTGGTGGGCAAATGGTGCGTGGTGTTGTGTCTTTGGGCGCGGCACCAACCGCACGCGCTTGAGCGCCTGCAAGCGCTTGAGTTTGCCGAGCGCGTCGGCATGCGCGGCGCGCGCGTCGCTTAAGGTCGGCGCGACAGCCGCGGCAGCCGTGAACGCGCGCACCCACGCGTCGACGACGGCAAGCGAGGTAGCGCGCGCGAGTAACGGCGCGCCACCATCGCTCGCGAGGATGTCGGTTTCCGTGTGCAGTTCACCCATCGGCTCGGTGTCGCTGGCGGTTTGCAAAAACCCCTGGTGCACCAAGCGGTCCATGCGCGCGCGCTGCGACGCCGTTACCGCCACGCGCCGCTCCTCTTTGCGCTCACCGGGCTCAAAGCGCGCCAGCAGCAGCGCGTCGGCCGCGCTGAGGCCTAAAGCGGCACCGAACACGCGCGCGCGCTCGCCCTTGTCGGTGACGCTATAACGTCGCTGCACGATGCGGTCCGCGTCGGGCGGCATCACCAGCGACACCGCCGCGCCCAGTTCGCACACGTAGTAGCGCTGGACAAAGCGCGCGAGTGCGAGTTGCTCGGGTGTGACAACGGCGACGCTGTCCAACACGCGCTCGATGGGCTTGAGCTTGAAGGCCTGCGGCACGTCACTGCGGTCGCGCACTTGCGTCACGAGGCCCACCAAGCGCCGTCGTGGGCCCACCGGCACAACGACGCGCACGCCCACAGCGACGGCACGGTCGAGCGCGGCGGGGACGCTATAGGTGAGCGCATCGTCGATGCTGGGCACCATCACGGCGACATCGACGACACGCACGGCTCAGTGCGACGCCACGAGCGTCAGCACATACGACGTCGGCGCACCAGCACCCACCACGAACTTTTGTTCGGCGGCCGGCGTGTACGCGTTGAGCGTGGCGCGGCTGCGGTGCGGCCCTGGGTTCAGTTTTACGCGCACGGGGCCGTCACCCACGACGACACCATCGACCAAGACGGCGGCACCTGGCGGCACCGTCTCAAACAAAATCTCCAACGCGCGCGCGCCGGGCGGAGGCAAAGTCGGTGGTGGCGTCGCCGTGCATGCACCCACGGTCAGCGCGACAACAACAGCTGCGGTAAACATGCGATGCATCAACCACCCCGCGCAGTGCAGTGTCGCGCACCGAGAACGATTCATCTCAGCGGCGATCTGTGCTTGTATGCTGCGCTTCACCATGCCCACCCGCCAAGCGCAACGGCCACACGCCGCACCTGCATCGCCCGCATCGCCTGCATCGCCTGCATCGCGGGCATCGCAGCAACAGCGTGTTGACATCCAGCGATACGTCTCACGTGCCCTTTGACGTCACGGAGTTTTGCCATGCCTAGTCCGCCCACCCCGTCAGCCTCGCTGCTGTCCCGACGGGTCTCGCTCGTGCTGTTGACGCCGCTGCTCGCGACCACGATGGCGGGCGCACTGTGTGGCGACACTGCCGGCAAAAGCCCCGCTGAGCTGGTGCAAGAACAAGCCTGCGTCGCCAACTACCAAAAGCAGGACTACAACGCCGCCGAGACGCGCTGTGAGCTGTGCTTGGAGTACAACGAGCGCAATCCCGAGTGCTTAAACGGTCTAGGCTTGGTGTGGTACGCGCGCGGTGACGACGAGCGCGCCAAAAAATACTGGATCCGCGCCATCCGCGAAAACAACGACTTCGCGCAAGCCCGCAGCAACATGGGGGTCTTGGAGTTTGAAAACGCCAACTACGAAGACGCCGTGACGTTTTTTCAAAACGCCATCGAGATTGACCCGCGCTTCTTGCCCGGTCGCTACAACTTAGCGTTGAGTTTTTTGCGCATGGGACAAAAGCGCATCGTCGACGGCAAAGACCCAAGCGAGCCGTACAAAGAAGCGGAGATTCAGTACCGGCGTATCTTTGAATTGTTCCCTCAGCACGCACCCAGCTACGGCGACATGGGCGTGATCATGAGCTATCGCGCTGAAAAGACAGCCAAGACCGGCAACGAAAAAAAGCAGTTCACCGACGACGCCGAACAGTTTTACGTGCGCTGTTTGGATCTCGATCCTGCGCGCAAGGACTGCCGCGGCAACCTCGCGCATCTGCTGTTGCGGTCGGCGCGCTACGACGAAGCGTTGTTTCACTACATCCAGTGTCTCGCCGTCGACAAGAACGATCCCATCTGTGGCGGCGAGTTGCGCGAGGCCTATGCGGGCTCACAGATGAAAGGTGAGGCGCTCAAAAAATACATGGACCAGCTGGTGGAAAACCCTGGCTACGGCGCGGGCCACTATGGCTTTTGCACAGTGTTGTTTGAAAAAGGCTTAGTGGAGCAAGCCGTCACCGAATGCGAAAACGCGCTCAAACTCGACAACACCTTGTGCATGGCGCACTACCAGTTGGCGCAACACTACAAAGCCGTTTTAGACAAAGACCTCGCGCTGCAAAACTGCCGCGGCCTAATCACCTGCGCGGGCGAGACCAAGTTCGAATCGCAAGTGAACGATTGTAAGGAAATCGTGCGCGCCCTCGAGGTGCAGTAGCACTCGCGTTGACGCAGCGACCACGCCGCGCGCGTCTTGCGCGCCCACCCGTCAACGTTGCAATCAGCCCAGTGCAGCTGCGACCGCTTCTTTGGTCATGCCGAGCTCTTGCATGACGACGGGACCCGGTGCGCTTAAGCCGAAACGGTCGATGCCGAGCACTTTGCCGGCGCCGCCGACGTACTTCCACCACAGCGCCGTGACGCCTGCTTCGATGGCGACACGCTTGGTGACAGACGGCGGCAGCACGTCGTCACGATACGCTTGCGGCTGGCTGTCGAAGATCTCAAGGCACGGCATCGACACCACGCGCACGCCGGGTTGGCCCTTGGCGCCCTCGACGGCGTGCTGCACTTCCGACCCGGTGGCCATCACGATGGCGCTCAGCGGTGCCGTCTCTTTGACGAGCACGTAGCCGCCCTTGAGCGTGCCTTCGCGACGGAGCTGCGCGCTGACGTGGCCCTGGTGCGGCAGGTCTTGGCGGCTGAGCGCCAACAGCGTGGGCCCGTCGCTGCGGCTGAACGCGGCCGCAAACGCCGCCGCGGCCTCTTCGGGGTCGCACGGCCGGATGACGTGCAGGTTTGGAATCAACCGCAACGCGCTGACGGTCTCGGTGGGCTGGTGGGTGGGGCCGTCTTCGCCGACGCCGACGCTGTCGTGGGTGAAGATCGACACCACCGGCAACTTTGCGAGTGCGGCGACGCGAATGCTCGGACGCACGTAGTCGGCAAACACGAGGAACGTGGCGTTGCTCGCGCGAAATAATCCGTCGTACGCCAGGCCGTTGCTGATGGCGCCCATCGCGTGCTCGCGGATGCCAAAGAAGATGTTTTTTCCCGCGAAATTGCCACGGCCGAAATCACCGGCGTCTTTGAGATAATTTTTGGTGGAGCCAAACAGGTCGGCGCTACCCGTGACGATGTTGGCGTCGAGCTTCGCCATGGCGTTTAAGATCTCGCCCCCGCTGTTGCGCGTGGCGGACTTGCCCTCGGCTGCAAACGTCGGCACCGCCGCGAGATACGCTTGTACCGTCAGCGGCTTCGCGGTCGTGTCGAGGCGCGCCGCCAGCGTCGGGTTCGCCGCGCGCCACGTCGCAAACAGCGCGTCCCAGGCCTTGCGATCTGCGACGCGTGCGGCGGTTTTGGCGGCGAAGTACGCGCTGACGTCAACGTCGACGAAGAAGCTGGTGTCGGGCAAGCCGAGCGACTTCTTTGCAGCGGGGATGAACTTAGCACCGCCCTCGCCGTGGGCCTTTTGCGTGCCGGCCACTTCGGCGATGCCTTTGCCGATGAGCGTGCGAGCGATGATCAACTTCGGCCGGCCGTTGTCGGTCGATTTCGCGACCGCCATGGCGTCGCTAAGGGCGACGAGATCGTGGCCATCAACGACGACGGCATCCCAACCCATCGCGGTGAACAGCGCGCGCGTGTCTTCGCTTTGCGTCATTTTCGCCATCGCGTCGAGCGTGACGTCGTTGGAGTCGAACACGACAATTAAATTGTCGAGGCCGTTGTGGCCCGCAAACGCGATCGCTTCGCGCGCCACACCTTCTTGCAAACATCCATCCCCGACCAAACACACGACGTGGTGATCAAAAATCGCATGCGCGGCGGTGTTGTAGGTCGCTGCGGCCAGCTTGCCTGACACTGCGAAGCCGACGGCGTTGGCAACACCTTGGCCCAGCGGCCCCGTGGTCGCTTCCACGCCAGGCGTCTCGTGAAACTCTGGGTGGCCGGGTGTGATCGAGTGCAGCACGCGGAATTTTTTGATCTGCTCCAGCGGCAGCTCGAACCCCGACAGATGCAACCAACCGTACAGGAACATCGACCCGTGCCCCGCGCTGAGCACAAAGCGATCGCGGTTGATCCAGCGCGGTGTGGTCGGATCAAACCGCAGCGCCTCACCAAACAACGCTGCGCCGACTTCCGCGGCACCCAGCGGCAACCCCAAGTGCCCCGACGAACACGCATGCACGGCGTCCATCGCGAGGCCGCGGGCGTTGTTGGCCGCCTTGTGCAGCACCGAGAGTGTTTCAGGGGTCAGCGTGGTCATGGGGCCTCGACGTCAAAGCAAGTGAGTGCGTGAACGAACGTCTGCCCCACATACCAGACTGAGGGTCCCCGCGACCGAGATTTTCGCGGACTTTAAGTCGATGCACGTGAGGTCGCTATGGTGCGGCCAACACGTCGCGCGCCACACGATCCGCGAAGCGCGCCCCCTGGGGGGTGAGGTGATAGCGTTCGCCGCGTCGCTCGACGTCGCCGCGGGTCACGCCCACCGCGAGCGCACGCACGACGTCGTCGGCGCCATTGACACGGTGCAGCGCCATCAGCGCGTGCAGATCAACGCCCGCAGCCAGGTCGCGCAACCCAAACGCCACGCCCTCTCGCAGCGCGTGTGCGGGCGTAAGGCTTTCGTCGTCATGCGCGGCGCACGCGGGGTCGGCGAGCCACGGCGCCAAGCGCGCGGTGGTGTGGCGCCGCTGCACGCTGCCGTCGTCAGCGATGCGCATCGAATGCGCACCAGGCCCAAGCCCCACATACGGTTGGTGCGCCCAGTACAAGCGGTTGTGGCGGCTGTGGTGGCCGGCGCGCGCGTGGCTGGAGATTTCGTAGTGCGCGTAGCCTTGCGCACCGAGTTCCTGCTGCACCGCGAGGTAGGCGTCGGCCTGGGCGTCGTCATCGACCGCTTTGCGCTTGCCGAGTTGCACCAGGCCCGCAAGCGGTGTGCCGGTTTCCACCGTCAGCAGATAGGTGCTGACGTGGTGGGCACCGAGCGCTGCGGCGCGCGCCACATCCGCAGCGACGCGCGCTACCGGTTCGTCGGGCACGCCAACGATTAAATCGACGCCGACGCTGACCCCCACCTGCATAAACGCTTCGACTGCCGCGCACGCTTGCGCTGCCGTGTGCGCGCGCCCAAGCCAGCGCAGGATATCGTCGGCAAAACTCTGTGTCCCCACCGACGCGCGCGTGAACCCGGCGTCGACCAGTCCGCGCGCGCAGTCAGCGTCAACGTCTTCAGGGTTGGCCTCAAGCGAAACCTCGGCGCCGTTCACCAAGCCGACGGTATCGCGCACGGCTGCGATGATGCGCGCGAGTTGCGCAGGTGCGAGCGCCGTGGGGGTGCCGCCGCCAAACGATAGCGTCTGGGCTGGGCCCGTCGCTTCGTGTGCACGCGCCTGCAGCTCGGTGATGACGGCATCGGCGAAGCCCGCGTCGGCCCGCTGGACCTCGAAATAAAAATCGCAATACGGGCAGCGTCGACGGCAATAGGGCACATGCACGTAAACGCCCTGCACGGCGCTATTCGGCGTGGCGGCGCAGCCGGCCGGTTTCGTCCAGATCCACCATCGCGAGGCCAGCAGCGCGCGGCCAAGACGGCCACACCTCGCGAATTTGTCTCAGCGCGAAGCGGTGGTCGTCTTGCGAGCGCGCACACACGCACGGCTCGGGCACCACCACCTCAAAGCCGCGCGCCACTGCGTCGGCTGCAGTCAGCAGAATTGACGTATGCGTTTCGGTGCCTACAAGCGTGAGGCGTCTAACGCCGTGTTGCAGCAAGATTTCGTGCAGGTCCGTGCGAAAAAACGCGGACGGTGCAGGCTTGAACAACACGCGTTCGTCGGAGCGCGGCGTGAGTTCAGTGAGGATCTCACCCACCTTGGGAGGTGAACGGTTGATGTCACCGATCTTGGGAGGTGAGAGAAGTTCGGCTGCAAGCGCGGTCTGTCCAGGGGAGGTCTGGGTGCATGCAAAGATGATGGGGCGACCACGCTCGCGAAAATAGCGCAACTCGCCAGCGACGTAGCGCACGATGCCGACGGCGTTTGGCGCGGCGTCAGGGCCGGTGATGAAGTCGGTGGTGACGTCTAACAGCACCAGCGAGCGATCTGATTCTGCCATGCGCGGAAATCCTTTCAGGTCGTCGGCCGTTGTCCAGAGCAATCGCGCGGATCGCGCGCTGTACGGGCTTGTGGCTA
>JAYTVG010001074.1:0-2931 GCA_043744135.1 Deltaproteobacteria bacterium
TCGAGACGGCAAAACCACGGACGCACGCCGCGTAGACACCGGCCGTTGGCACCACGGTGTCGAGCAGCGAACATGCGCCCGTGCCATTGTCGTCGTCGACACTGAGTTGCGCACCGCTTTCATCGCGCAGCGTGACGATGGTGTCGATTCCGCTACAGGTCCCTTGGCCGCTGCCGTCAAACGTCTCCGCATGGATGACGTCCCCCGCGGCCGCCGAAATGCTCACGCAGTCGACGTCTTCGCTGACGTTGATGCGGCCGTCAAACAACGGTGGAGCGAACGCATTGGCGGTGGCAACGGTGTTGTTGGGCTCGACCTCGTCAAACGCGGGCGTGCCGACCGTGACGACCAGCGTGTAAAAAAAGTGGTCAGCGGGTGGGGTGGCGAGGGTCGAGGCCAGCACGCAGATGCTAAACACGCCTGCCGACGCCGCGGTGGTGGTCGCCAGCGAGCAAAAGCCGGTGCCACTATCGTCATTGGTGACCAGCAGCGCTCCGCTCGGGTCGCGGATCTCAAGCAGGCTGTCAGCGCTGTTTGTCGCACAAGCGTCAGCGATGGGGCTTTGAACCTCGGCCGTCAGGTCTTGGCCAACGGCGAGTGTCACGCTCACGCAATCGACGTCACCCACAGGCGAGATGTTGCCGATAAACGGTGCCACAAAAGCGTTGGCCGTTTGGGGTGTGTTGTTGGGTTCGACTTCGGTGACGGCCACTTCAATCTCACAGGTGGCGCTGCAGCCATCGCCGCTGACGGTGTTGCCGTCGTCGCACTGTTCGCCTTGACCGAGCGCGTTGTCGCCGCAGACGATCGCATCGAACGTGCTGGTCAGGGTGTACGGACCAAATTCGGCGGACGTGAAGCCGTCGACGAAGACCGTGATGACTTCGCCCGCGGTCAACACCACGCTCAGGTTTTCGTTAGCACCACCAAACCCATCGTCGACGCAGGCAAGTTCGCTGGTTGCGTCTTCACACGTGGAACGAACGTACAAGCCCATGTCAGCCGCAGACGCCAACGTCAGCGTCAGCAGACCGCGTTCGGAAGCAACAAACGCGAAGGCATCTTCCGGCGCCCCAGCACTTTGGCAGCTACCGTCGACGACGTGCGAGCCGCCGGTCGTGTCGCCGCTTTGCGTAGCGAGCAACGTCGGGAGCGTTGCGCAGACTTCAATGACGCATGACGCGGAGCAGCCGTCGTTGTCGACGGTGTTGGCGTCGTCGCACTGCTCGGAAGCCTGATTGACGAGGCCGTCACCGCACGTTTGCGAGCATCCCGCGGTGACCAGCGTGCAGTCCTGCGCGCACAACAACACGCCACCGCTGTTGAAATCAGCGCACGACTGGCCCGCCAAATCCGCGCCGTCGCACGACTCAGAGCCCGCCACGACGCCGTCGCCGCACGAGACTTGAGTGACCGAGGTGTCAAGCCCGTACGCGAAGGTCTTCGATCGCTCGCCATTTTGAAACGAAGTCACACACACCGTGTAGGTGCCGGCGAGTGTCAAAGTGACGTTGACGTCTGAACAAAACCCTGCGCCACCGTCGTCGTCCTGAGCGATTTGATCGCCGCCCGGTGCAAACACCGCGATCAGCGAGTCTATCAGGCCCGCTGCGCACGCGCTGCCGTTGACGTCAGTGACGGTCGCGCGCAACAGCGCCTCGGTGCCATCGACGCCGACGTCGACGGCCACGCAATCACGGTCGGTCGCCACGCCAATGGTCGCAGTAAACGGCTCGATGCCGACGTTGGCGCTGTCGATCGTGTCGTTGGGTTCAATCTCGGTGCCGACAAACGCCGTGCACGCGGCGTTGTCGAGCGCGCACGCGGCGTCGCAGCTGAGCTGGCCGAGCGTGGTGGGGTCGACCAAAGCGCAGTCGCGACCGTTGGGAAAGTCGGTGCCGTCGCATTGCTCGCCGGCTCCCGCGGCGCCGTCGCCACACACTTCGACGCAACCGTCAAACACGATCGCGCAGTTCGTGTCACAGCTGAGCGTGCCGCTATCAAAGCCCGCCAGCGCGCACGTGCTGACGCCAAAATCGCTGCCATCACACTGTTCATTGGGCGAGCGGACGCCATCGCCGCAATCTTCCACGGGGAGACACACGGTGTTGGAGCACGTGTAGTTGGCGCCACAATCGGTGTTCACGGTGCACGGTTGAAGGCAGATGCTGGTCGTGGCGCCGGCCGCGACGCACACGCCGCTCCCCGTGCAGCCTGTCCCGTCGGCTGGCGAGCAAAACTCCGAGCAGTACCCGCCCGGGAAGCCCAACAGATCGGATCGAAGGCACAGCGGGTCGCCGCCGTCGGCTTGGCAGTCGGTGTTGGCGTCGCACGCGGAGCCGACGGCTCCCGCGCCGGGCACGCATTGGTTGAGCGCCTGGCAATCGGCATCCTGGCAGTCGACGTCGCCATCACCGTCGTCATCGAGGACGTCGTTACAGACCGTCTCACCCTCACCTTCACCTTCGCCCTCTCCTTCACCCTCGCCCTCTCCTTCACCTTCGCCCTCTCCCTCACCTTCGCCCTCTCCTTCGCCCTCTCCTTCACCTTCACCCTCTCCTTCTCCTTCACCTTCACCCTCTCCGTCTCCTTCGCCCTCACCTTCGCCCCCCGCGCAGCCCTGCAGCAACAGCACTGGGGCAAGAGCTAGAACAAAACACAGGAGTCGCGTCGTGAGCGTCATCAAAAACACCTCGTTAGGAAAAGCTGCGGCACTTTGCACAATCGAGTGCTGTCGCGCAACAGGGCGCGGACCGGCCTATAAAAAAGCGCCACCGGTCGACACGGCACCATCGGTGACGGCCGCCTCGATGACCTTGATCGCTGGCACTCGGTCGTTTTGTCGCACCATCACCAGCACGGCGGCGCTCGATGGTGAGGGGAACGACGTCATGGTCGTGAGGCGCGTGACGCACTCGATGCCGTCTTCTG
>JAYTVG010001075.1:0-9867 GCA_043744135.1 Deltaproteobacteria bacterium
GGCATCGATCTGCTGAAGGCGAAGGTCGCCATGCCTGGCCATGGTCGCGTCATGATTGGTGATGCGTTTGACACGCCCATCGACGCGCTGCAGCCCGCGCCCGACAAGCTGTTTGACGTGGTGCTGTCGGATATGGCGCCTAACACCAGCGGCATCCGCACCATGGACCAAGCGCGCAGCTTGGCGCTGTGCGAGCGCGCGCTTGAGGTGGCGTCGTACGCGCTACGACAAGGCGGTCATTTTTGCGTCAAGATCTTCGAAGGTGGCGAGCAAAAAACCTACCTGACGGCGGTGCAGGCGCTGTTTAAGGATGTCGACGTGTTTCGCCCCAAAAGCACGCGCGAGGGATCGAAAGAAACCTTCGTGGTCGCGCGCCACAAAAAAACTGCGCCGCGCAAGATCGTCGCGATCGACAGCGACAAAAAACCCTAGGAGTCACCCATGTTGTGGATCGGTACGCCGCTGTTGGTGCTCGGCTTGATGATGATGACGCGCGGTTGGATTTACACCGTGTGGCCCGAGGGCAACATCGCCGAGCGCAGAAAGCGCCAAAACCTCAAGCGCGGCATGACGACGGACATGAAGCTGTTTGGTCGCAAGGTGCGCCGCGTCGGTTTGTTGGCGGCGCTTCTCGGCGGCGCGCTGGTGGGCGTTAAGTTGACGCAAATGCGCGACACCCAGCACCACGACCTCGACGAAGCAGCTGCCCACGAAGCGCGCTAACTGCACGACAGCGGCGTTGCCGATGGTGGGCCGCGCGACGCGTTCAGCTCGCGATCGATTCGCGTTCGACCACTTCGACGGGGCTGGCCAGCCGGAACCGGTCAAGCGCCTCGCTCGGGGCGTCTTTGAGCGCGCACCGCGCTAACGCGACGTCGACCACGGGGTAGCCGCGCGCGTCATGCGTGCAGGGGATGCACGCAAGCGGGTACAAGCGCGGCGCCTCGTCGCCGCCGTCGGGGCGCGCATCGAGATCGCACAGCACGTGACCCACCGGCAGCAAGCGCACCAGGGCGGCTTCACGTGGGTGGGGCAGCCGCGTCGCAAGCAAGCAGGGGCTGCCGTCTTTGGCATCAAACACGAACACCGGCAGCGCGACCGCGGGTCCGTCGCCCGCCTCGGCCACTAACCATCCGTGCAGCGCAGCCAGGGCGCCGGCGTCGAGCGTGGGCGGGGGAGGCGCGCCTTGCTCGGCGCACAAACGGCGCAATTCAGCGAGGTCGACGGCGCGTTGGCGGTGCCAGGCGTCCAGCGCGTCGGCGGGCGCGCAGCTGCCTCCCAAACGCCGCACCGCGTCGGTGACCGTCGGCAACAGGTCCGCGCCGGACCAAGGCGCGCGCAGCGTCGGGATTTCGATTGAAAAGCCGTCCGCATCGTGCACCAACGCGCAGGTCGCACCGGTCGCCGGCCGACCGATCTCGCACACGGCCGGTGGGTTGGGGTCGGGCGCCAAGCCCAACGCGGCGTGCAAGGCGCTGCGCGTAACCGACGGTGCAAATGACAGCGCGATTTTCATGTGATCCCGTGCGGGAACCCCCGCTGTTGATCCGATGTCCCACCTCTTGGCGCGAAGATCGAGCGAGAACCGATTGCCGGACCGCCTCGCGTTGGTGTACGAACGGCGGGTCAAGGATGTGAACGTCCAAGTGGGCGGATCACGATCGCGTTTGAGGCCCTCGGGTTCATGTTCGTTGTTCGGTTTGAGGGTTGTAGTTTTCTGTCCGCTGTTGGGTCGCGCAGCGATCAAGCGAGCGACACCGCGAAAGATAACGCTCGTGACCGGTCCGATTTCGCTCGATCTTGATGGACGCTGTAGTTGATGTAGACCTGAGTTTCACACGCTAGTTTTCAGATGCACGCCGATGCCCACGACGATGGGCCCACGAAGAGGAGACGCCATGTTCGAGAAGATCGCTGAGCATTATCGCGAAGGCAAAGAGATGATGTACTTCATCTCTGCGTTCCAAGCCGTGTCCGTCGCGCTCATGATCGAGCGTGTGTACGTGTTGTTTTTCAAGACGCGCTTGAACAAGGAAGCCGTGTTGGCCGGGTTGCGCGAGCGCATCTTTCGCGGCGACGTGATGGGAGGCATTCGCTTTTTGTCGGATCAGCCCCAAAGTCCGCTGACGCGCATCTTGAAGGCCGGCCTGCTCGAAGTGCGCCACGGCGAAGAAGAAGTGCAAGCGGCCATGGACGAAGCGGCCATCCACGAGATGCCGTATCTGGAAAAGCGCACGGGCTACCTCGCGATGATCTCAAACGCAGCGACGCTGGTCGGCCTGCTTGGAACGGTCATCGGCATGATCGCGGTGTTCGCCGCGGTCGCGAGTGTGTCGGCTGCTGACAAATCAACGATGTTGTCCGCGGGTATCTCAGAAGCCATGAACTGCACGGCGTACGGCCTCATCGCTGCTATCCCGCCGCTGGTGGTGTTTTCGATCTTGCAGGGCCGCACGCAAGCGCTTGGTGACGACATCAACGGCGCGGTCGCGTCCACCATCAACATGGTGATGCGCAACAAAGACAAGCTCAACATCTCAGCGATCGAAGAGCAGTAGCCGTTCGCTGCCGCAGGCGTGGTTGACAACGCCACGCCTGCGCGGGTCGGATCTGCCGACCCATGGCGCGTGCACACCGCGCCGTTTCGTTCCGATTTTTCCGTGTTGATTGATCGATCACGTTGACCACGAAGGCAGGTAGTTCATGGGCGGCGCAGCACCAGAGCCAACAAGCAAGGGTGGAAAAAAGCCGATGGATGCGGCCATTAACTTGGTGCCGTACATCGACATGTTGATGACCATCATGACCTTCCTCATGATGACCGCGGTGTGGAACCAAATCGCCATGCTCGAGGTGCAAAATGCCTCCGGTGGTGCTGAGGCCCCCCCCGAGGAGAAAGACGACACCAAACCGAAGCCCATCTTGGTGTTGCTCACCGACCGCTCGGTGAAGATTCAAGAAGAGGCCAACCCCGACCTCAAAGAGTTCCCCTCCACCGGCGACGGTTATGACTACGGTGGCGTACTCGCGGAGCTCAAGCGCCTCAAAGACCTGCGACCCGACCGCATCGAAGTCAAGATCCAATCGGAAGACGGCGTCAAATACGCCGACATCGTCAAGGTCATCGACATCTCGACGGGCCTCGACATGAAGGCGCTGACGCTGACGCCGACCGCGCAGTAGATTTTTAAGCGCGGTCGCGTTCCCCCGCAGTTGGTTTCCGCGCAGTCCATTTCGACCGGTTTTGTTTGCCGCATCCCCGTTAGCCGCACCCGATCAGGAGCAGCCCCATGGCCATCAAGGTTCGACGCGAGCGCCAGTCCCACCGTTTCCACAGCATGAAGCTGCTCGGAAAAGGCCACGGCGCAAAAAACGGCACCGTCTATCTCAACGTCACCGCGATGGTCGACATGATGATGGTGTTGGTGATCTTCTTGGTCATGAACTTCAACGCCAGCGGCGAGATGTTGTTTTTGTCCAAGGACATCAAGATGCCGACGGCAGAGCATGGTGACACCATCACGCGTGTCCCAATCGTGTCGCTGTCGAACAAAAACCAGCTCTATTTCGAGGGCGTGATCTTGACGGATCTCAACAACATCGACGTCAACGACCCCAACTGGAAGATCGCTGAGTTGGAAGAAAAGCTCGTCGACAACCGCCAGCGCGCGGAGGCCGTCGGCAAACGCGAGTGGGGTTCGCCAGAAGAAGACCCCACGACCACGGTCAACGTGCAGGCCGACACCGGCGCCGAGTTCAAGTGGATCAAGCGCGTGCTGTACACGTGCGAACAAGCTGGCTACGGCCGCGTGCGTCTCGCCGTCGGCGACGCTCACAAAGCCGAAGCAGCCGCCGCCGCTGTGCCGTAAACACGGTCACGCTGCGATACAAAGCGCCCGCAAGGGCGCTTTTTTCCGTTTTGCGCATTGGCGCAAGCGCACACGTCGCGAGCAGCGCAGCCGGCAACACCGCAGTCGAGGACGGCTCGCGATCGCATGAACGCAATTGCGTGCGTGGGCGACTACTCACCGTGTTTGAACCTTGCGGTAGGTCCAAATCAATCCTAGCCTCCGCCGGATTCGACCCTTTGCTGACGAGCGATCTGCCTGATGAACACACGCGTCTTTGTAGTTGCGCTTCTCGTAGTGACCCTCGGCGTCACGTTGTCAGCGACGTCGGCCCGCGCACAAACCGCGCCGGCTGCCGCAGAGCAAACGGCGCCCACTGAAGCGGCGACCGACAAAAAGCCCGAGGCCGCGTCCGCACCCGCGGCAGTGCAAGCTGGCCTCGCCGTGATGGGTGGGCCCGGCTTTGCTTTGAGCGCGGACGGTGCAGCACGCCTGCACCTCGGTTTGGACGCAGGCGTCGGACTCGACACGAACCCTTACTCGCGCCCGACCGACGCAAAACCTGCCGAATTTAACGGTGACCTCACCGCGCGCATCCGCCCCAACATCTCGCTCGCATACCCCGGCAGCATCATCGCGTTTCAAGGCCTCGCGATGCTTGACTACGGATTTTTGCCCGGTCTTATCGTACAGCAGACGCGCAACTTGCTGCTGTACCAATCGCTGGTGAGCGCCGATCTTGAGATCAACCGCGGCGGCTTTTTAAGCTTCGCGGTCGGCGACACGTTTTCGTGGAACAACGACCCCGGCAACGTCATCGTCGGCACGCTGTTTAATCGCTTGAGCAATCAATTGCGCGCCGGTGTTGGACTGCGTCCAGGTGGCGGTGCGCTGCAGCTGCGTCTCGGCTACGCATTCGATTTCACCAAGTTCCTCGACGTCCAAGGCCAAAACGGCCCGATCAAGCAAGGCGCCTTGGACAACATGATGCACAGCTTGCAGCTGCGCGGCGATTACAAGTTCCTGCCGAAGACCGGGTTTTTCACCGTGCTCTCGGGGGGCTGGCACAGCTATCCGTTTAGCAACGCCAACCCCACCAGCTTCCCCGTCTCGTTGCTGTTGGGCGTACAGGGGCAGATCTTGGCGAAGTTGTCGGGGCTGGCGTCGATTGGGTACGCCAATCCGCTCGTGATCGAAAATGGCGGCGTGTCGACGCTGACCGTGATCGGCGCCGTCGGCCAGGCTGAGTTGCAGTGGTCACCGACGCCCGTGACGTCGCTGGGCGGCGGGTTTCAGCGCTCCTTCACGCCGGCGCCGTTGTACCAATACCTCGTCAACAACCGCTTGTACGCGTCGTTTAACCAGATCCTCGCGTCGCGCTTCGTGATTGGCGTGAATGCGGGATATTCGATCTTGCAGTTTGGTACGGAGCAGCCGCTCAACAGCCTGGGCGTGCTCACCAACCGCACCCTAGGCGACCGGCTCGACGGCCACCTCGACGCCAATGCGCAAGTCTCCTACTTCATTTTTGACTGGTTGAGCGTGGGTGTCGCCAACCGCCTGAACTGGCGTGTCACCAACGCCGCCGACGTCACCGTGCCTGGCGTGCAGACGAACTTGGGCTTCATTCGCAACGAAACGCTGCTGCTCGCCTCCGCGCGGTACTAACCGTCGACGCCGCGGGTATTGTGGCAGCTGGTGCGTCGGGGCATTTGCTTTGTTCGCCTGTGCTTTTGGCAGGTCAGTGAAGGGGATGTGTGAACACTCGCGGCTTGAACCACGCACACGACCGACCGACCAAGCCGATGGGCCAGCGCCAGTCCGTTTGGGCGTTGACGCTGCTGCTCGCGTGTCTGGCCGCCGCGGGTGCCACGTGCGGCGCGCAAGGGGCCGACGCGCTTCCCAAAGTGGAACACGACACCTCCGACTTGCTGTCGGCGGGTGACGAGATTGAGATCTTGGTGTTTGGCGAGGCAGAGCTGTCGGGCAAGCAGAAGATCCGGCCAACCGGCGCGGTCCGCTTGCCGCTCATCGGCAACGTCGTGGCCGCGGGCTTGACGCCCGACGAGCTCGCGCTGCGCATTCAGACTTCGTACAACGAGCGCTACTTAAAAAACGCCGAGGTCACCATCAACGTGCTGTCGTCCACCGCCAACAACGTCTACGTGTTGGGCAGCGTGCAGCGGCCAGGCCCGTATCCGATGAACGGCAAGATGACGCTCATCGATGCGTTGGCGCGCGCGGGCGGCACCACCAAGTTGGGCGATGAGGGGCGCGTGCAGCTGACCCGCAAATACAACACCAGCGAGCAGATGCTGGTGGTGGTGGATGCGGCTGATGTGCGTCGCGGCAGCGCTGTTGACGTCGAGCTCGTGCCTGGCGACGTGGTGTTTGTGCCGGAGTCGCCACTGTAATGAGCGACCGAACCAGCCAGCTGCAAGCGGTCAACGCGTCTGAGGGAGCCTCGGGAGTCGGCGCCGTCGACTGGGGGCGCTACCTCGACGTGCTGCGGCGCCGCAAATGGATCTTCATCGCAGCGACCGCGGTGACGTGTTTGCTCACGGCCGCGTACACGCTGCGGCAACCCAAACAATATCTCGCGTCTGTCAGCATCGTCATCGACACGTCAACGCCGCGGGTGCTCACTGGCGTTGAAGAAGTGGTCGACGTTGGCACCACCGGGTGGGTGCCAGATAGCTTTTACGAAACCGAGTACGAGATTATGAAGAGCCGAGCGGTGGCGCGCGCGGCGGGCAACAAGATTCGCGTGCTGGACGACGACACGCGCACCGGCTTGGCCGGTTTAGACCCCGCCGCACGCGCGGCCAAAAAGCAGCAGCTCGACGCCGCAGATTTGACGCTCGGGCGCTACAACATTGAGCCCGACAAGCGCTCAAGCGTGGTGCGCATCAGCGTGGTGGACACGGTGCCCGCCTTCACAGCACAGCTCGCAAACGCCGTCGCCGACGCCTACGTCGAGCAAAACCTCGACAAGCGCATCATGGGCACCCGCGACGCGTCGTCGTGGTTGTCGGTGCAAGACGGCGAGCTAAAGACCAAGCTTGAGGCCAGTGAAGACGCGCTGTACCGCTTCATGGAGGACAACGACGTCCTTAACGCCAGCTTGGAAAGCCAGCTGTCAGAAGTGTTGCAGCGTCTCACCGCGTTTAACGTCCAGCTCGCGCAGGAGGAGGCTTCCTCCATTCGTGAACGCAAAGCCGCCGAGGCGCTTGAGCGCGTGAAACTCGAGCCCAAGCTCATCGACACCCTCGAGCCCATCCAGTCGGCGCCGGTCATCAACACCATCAAGGCGAGCTTGGAGGAGCTGCGCAGCGAGCGCGAAAAACTCGCCACGCGCTACCAAGCCGACCACCCAAAGATGGATGAAAACGCCAAGCAGCTCAAACGCTTGGAGGAGCGCCTGCACGACGAGACCGACGCCGTGTTGACGCTGCAGCGGCGCAAGCAAGACCAATCGGTGATCTCGATGATTGGTCTGCGCGACAAACTCACCCAGGAGCGCGAGCACGAGGCACGTCTCAACAAATTGTCGCTGATGTACGCACGCCTTAAACGCGAGGTGTCCACCAACGAAAAGCTCTACGGCATGGTCACCAACCGCATGAAAGAAGCGGACATCACGAGTGCGCTGCCGTTTAACAACGTGCGCGTGCTCGATCGCGCGCTGACACCAACCCTGCCCTTTAAGCCCAACCTGCAAAAAAACATGCTGGTGGGTTTGGTGCTCGGGCTGTTGCTCGGGGTTGGCCTGGTGCTGCTCATCGATCTGCTCGACAATACGGTGAAAAGCCAAGAGGACATCGAGCGCTTGGGCGCGCCGTTTTTGGGGCTGCTGCCGCTCATCGAAGCGACGTCTGGGCGCGAGCGCGACCTGCATACGTTTAACGAGCCCAAAAGTGCCGCTGCCGAATGCGCGCGCTTCATTCGCACCAACTTGTTGTTCATGAGTCCGGACCGCGCCCTAAAGACGCTGGTGGTGACATCGCCTGCGCCCAAAGAGGGCAAGACCACCACGTGCATCACGCTTGCCGTCACGATGGCGCAAGCGGGTTCGCGCACGTTGCTGGTCGATACCGATCTGCGCCGCCCGCGCCTGCACCGCGTGTTTGGCATGCCCAACGAAACGGGTTTGTCGTCGGTGATTGTCGGCGAGGCCACGCTCGACAAAGTCATCCAGCGCACCAAGATGGAAAATCTCGACGTGCTGGTGTGCGGGCCGCTGCCGCCCAACCCCGCAGAGATCTTGCACACGGATCGATTTGCTGAAGTCATTAAGGAACTCAAGACCCGCTACGACCGCATCTTGTTTGACTCGCCGCCGGTGGGCCCCGTCACCGACCCCGTCGTCATCGGCGCGCAGGTCGACGGCGTGGTGTTGGTGGTCAAGTGCGAAAAAACCACGCGCGAGATGGCGGGTCAGGCGCTGCGCGCACTCGCCGACGCCAACGCCCGCATGCTGGGCGTGATCTTAAACGACGTCGACGTCTCACAAAAGCGCTACAGCCGCGTGTACTACAGCTACTACCGCGCCTACGGCGCGTACTACGGCGAAGACGAGGACAGCAAAAAGAGCGGCGAGGCAGCATGAGCGCGCGCTGGCATGCGCTTGCAGTGCACACGCGCAGCGAGACCGCGGCCGCTGCGTCGCTGAGCACGGCCGGCCACGAGGTGTTTTTGCCAGTGCGCTGCGAACGCCGCGCATGGAGCGATCGCATCGCACGGGTCGAACTGCCGCTGTTTGCCGGTTATCTGTTTGTGCGCGTGCTGCTGTCGGCGCAGGTTCGCGTCGACCTGCTGCGCTGCAAGCACGTCGTTGATGTGCTTGGGCGCCTGCCGGGGGATGCGCGCATCGCTCGCGCCATCGCGGACGTGGAGATCGAATCGTTGCAGGTGCTGGTGCGCGCCGATTGCGCGCTCGACCCCATCAGCCGCATGGTGCGCGGCAGCCACGTGCGTGTGGTGCGCGGGCCGCTGCGCGGCGCTGAGGGCGTCGTCGATACCGCCGCAGACGGCCAGCGCCGGCTCGTGGTGCAGTTGGCGCTATTGGGGCGCGGCGTGCGCGCCGTGCTGTGCGCAGACGACGTGTTGCAAGCGGTTGATAGCGCCTGCGCGCAGCGCGCCGTCGTGTAGCTCGGACGCGCCATCGACCGTCAACGCACACTCCACGCTTTTTTCGACGCCGCCACCGCTTGCGGTTGGGCGTTTGCTTGCAGCCGCGTGCGCTTTTTTAGCCAGCGCGGATCGGCCTGCGCCAGCACCGCACGGCCGTCGGTGAGCATCATCTCGAAGCGTTTCTCGCGGCGCTCCCGCGGCATCGCGCCGACGTAGACCGATTGCGCGCGCAACGGCCGCGGCGGCACTTGCGCTGCCAACGCGTCGAGTGTGAGCAGCGCGCGCGGCCCACCGAGAAACATCAGCGCGAACACTGTGCCCTCAAACACCCAATACGCCACGTCGTCGGTGACGTGCAGCCCGGCAATCTTGTCGGCCACAGTCGGTGCCGCTGACACCGCGTCGCGGCCAAACGCGGCGAGCGCCTTTGACAGGTGCAGCACGCAGGCGCCGTCGGGGGCGTCCGCCAAGCATGCGTCGAGCACTGCGATGCCCCTCGGCTCGATGTCACCCGCCCTCGCCATGTGACGCAGCGCCAGCGCCGCCAGCTGCGCGTGGTCGGGCGATTGCGTGCGCAGCTCCGCGTACAACGCGAACGCCTGCGCAGGCGTATGCTGGCGGATGCTTTCGACGGCGAGGTTTACCGGTGGTGATGCACCCATCGGCGGAGCTTACGGCTTTTTTTGTCGACTGGCGTCAGGCTTCGTTGTGACGGTGGCTTTGCAGGGCGTTCGCGTTGTCGGTGCGCTGGTTGGTTTTCAGTACACTGCGCCCAGCAAGATCACGCGCATCTGGAGCAACGCGAGTGCGCCGTTTGGATGCACGCGGACCGCTTGCAGGGTGGCGCCCGGTTCCAAACAGCTACCGAAATCCACCGCGATGACGT
>JAYTVG010001076.1:0-9858 GCA_043744135.1 Deltaproteobacteria bacterium
GCCACCGCCGGCATCACGCCCGTGACCACGGTGACGGTTTTTCCGCCGTGGCCCTTTTTTGTGAAGCGTACGACGACCTTGTCCGCAAACAGGCGCGGCAGCTTTTTTTCCAGCGGGGCTGCGACGCCCGCCGGCAATTGGTCTTTGAGCTTCGCGAGCGCCGCAAACGGTGCGTTGAGCGCGGGCGGTGTGACGGGGCCCGTTGGCTTTTTCATCGCCGCCACCCTGACGCGTCGCTGTCGTCGTCGTCGGGCTCGTCATTTAAGGCCCACGCGTCGGCGTGCGTGCGTGACAGCGTGACGGCAAATTCGGCGCCGACGGGACAGTGGTCGCTGCCCAGCACCTGCGCTGCGATCCATGCTTCAGTGAGTTTGTCTTCGAGATCTCGCGACGCCACGACGTAGTCGATGCGCCAGCCGAGGTTGTCGTTGCGCGCGTCGATGCGTGTCTCCCAAAACGTGTACTGCCGCGGTAGGTCGCCCTTTTCAGCGCGAAACGTGTCGACGAAGCCAGCGTCGAGGAGACGCGAAAACCACGCACGCTCCACTGGCAAAAATCCCGAGTGCACCTGCCACTTTTGCGGCAGCGCTAAGTCGATGTCGCGGTGGGCGATGTTGAAGTCGCCCACCACAACGACGCTGCGCTCGGCCTTGAGTGCTACGACCTTCGCCAAAAACGCCTCGTGCCATGCGTGTTTGAAGGCGAGCCGCGCGTCGGAACTGCCGCCGTTTGGAAAGTACACGTTGAGCAGCACCACGGCGCCGAGGTCCACCGCCACCACGCGCCCCTCGCTATCAAACTCGGGGTGCACATCGCCACCGACTGAAAACGGCAACGTGCACGCCGCGATTTCGTCACGCACAAACACCGCGGTGCCCGAGTAGCCTTTTTTGACGCCGAAGGTGAAAAACGATCGCCATCCCGGCGGCGCCTGCATCGCCTCGGTGACAGCACTCGGTTGAATTTTGGTTTCCTGCAGACACACGATGTCGACGTCACTGTCGGGACCCAGCGCCCATGCGAGATCGCCGCGACCCATCACCGCGCGCAGTCCGTTGACGTTCCAGCTGACGATGCGCATGCGCTGACTCTTTAAAGCGACGGGTGTGTTAGCTGTCGCCGAGTTGCCGCTTCATGCGGTCCTGCATCAACAGCAACGATTCAGCGACACGCTCGTGGGCGCGCACGCGTACCGTGTCGCCGATCTTGCGATAGGCGCGCGCCATGGTCGCGTGAATGGCGACCACGCTCGGCCCGAGCACCAGCGCGCGCGTCAGCGCCGTCAGCGCGCCGCCCAGGTCGCCTTCATGATCGAGCAGGTACACGCCTAGCGCTTCCAACAACTCGGGCGAGTCCGGCTCGTGGGCCACAGCGCTTTCTAAGTCGATCTGTTGTTGCGCAATCGGCGTGCCGACCTCGATCTCCTCAGCACCAGATTCGACAAACGACGCCAGCTGAAGCTCTTTGGCCGGCGTCAGCGCGCGAAAAAAGATGCCAAGACCGCGCTGCGACAACGGCCCGACGTTGACCCGGCGAACCACCGTGCCGTCGAGGTGAAACTCCTCGTCGGTCTCGGGGTGGACGACGACTATCTCCAGGCGCTCACCGACCTCTTTGGTCATCGGCGTTTTCAAAAACATGCCGCCGCGCGCAACATCGCGCTCGACAAACGCTTGTAGCCCAGCGCGATCCGGCAAACGCATCATCACCACCGCGCTGTTGAGGGGTGGCAGGTTCGTGCTGCTGGCGTCGGCGAAGTCCGCTGGGTCAAGCTCGATTTCGATGGCGTCGTCGGCGTCGAGCTGTTGCTCAAGCGCCATCGCCGCACCGCTGGCTGCAGCACCGCTCGGTGCAGCGCCGCTCGGCGCCACATGCAAAGGCGTCGCGTCGGTCCGCACGATCGGTGCGTCACCAACGCTGTTGCGGGTCAGCCACGTCGAGGTGTCGCCGTCTTCAATGAGCGGCTTAACCTCCATGGTGCGCTTGGCAGCGTCTGAGACCGGCACCTCGGCGTGAAACGAACGCAGCTGCTGCGGCGGCGAGGTGGGGAACAACGGTTGCGATTGCACAAGCGGCACCGCAGCCTCGACAACGTCAAGGCGGGCGGCGCCCTTGCCCTTGACCGCCTGCACGTGCCGCTCCCACAACACCTTGGCGTCTTTGGATAGCGCAAAGAAGTCGACGCCCATGCCGGGCCCGCGCGGGTGGTCCTTTTGCAGCGAGCGCGCCACCATGCACATGGCGTCGATCTCGCCGAAACCAGGCAGATGAAAGCGCAACTGGACGAGCTGACGTAGCGGCGGTGGTGGATCGCAGCGCACGAAGGCCCCATGACGGGAGATGTCGACGGTGAACAGCGTCAAGTCCGTCGACTTGCGCCGCAACGTCACGGGCAATGCCAACGTGTAGCGAGGGAAGCGGCGCCGCTCCGGTGCGGGTGCGATCGACGCCGTCATCGCTTGGTCCTGCTGGGCTGAGCGCGCGATCCCTCGTCACTGGGCTCAACGGGGCCACGATCGAGCAGCGGACCACCATCGACGAAGCGATCATACAGCCACGCAGCGACGTTGGCGGACTCTTGTGAGACATCACGCGGGGGCCAGCGCAGCTGCGCGTCTGGCGTCTGCCCGAGCGCTAACAACCACGACGACAGCGTGGTCGGCGCGGTGTGCGCGTCACTGCCGTCTTCTTGTTCAAACGCCAACTCGACATCCGCGTCGCTGTGGGCCAGCGCGTGCGCAAATACCACCGACAACGCACGCCACGCATCGACGTCGCCATCGCACAAAGCGCCGCTCGCAAACAGCTCGCTGTCGCCGCTGGCGGTGTGGGCGCGCACCACGTCGTCGGCAGGGGACAACGCCACCACCACGTCGGCGAAGCGCAACAGCAACTCCTCGTCGCTGTGTGGCCCCTCGCGGGCAGCGCACGGCTCCGCACGCTCGTGCACGGTGGCATTGAACGCGCGCGCCATCACGCGCAACACGGCGCTGCCACCGAGCACGTCGCCGGGTTTTGGCGCGCGCTGCTCGACGAGCGCGCACAGCCGCTGTTGGGTGCGTTGCACGTACGCTGTTGCGGCAGCCTCGATGCGCTGAAGCGCATCACCTTCGGGCCAGGGCAACTCAACGGCACGCGGCAGATCCATCGACAACGGTACCAAGGCGTCCACTTCGTCGACGATCTTGTCGCCCATCCACGTCGACAAACGCGCACGTGCACGTGCGACGCCATACACCGTTGGATCCGCGCTCACGACCACGGCCTTGATCTCTAGGCTTAAACGACGGCCCAGCACGTCGTGGCTCCACAACGCGTGCTCAGGCCCGCACAACAGCGCCGGCCCGTGCGCCTCAAAAAAACGCCACAGGCTGCGATCGGCGGGCGCGGGTGCAAGCGCGCGCAACAGTGCCGCGTGGCCGGCAGATGACGTGGCGTTTGGCACCACGACGAGCTTGTGCACGTCGCTGCGCTGCACGAGCACGCACAGCTCGCTGGGCTCCGCGGTGACGCTGGTCCAAAGCACGGCGTCGCCACCGTGGTCGGCGATCACTTGGCGCAGCGGGACATGGGGGGGCGTGCCGCGCAGCGCCGACAGCCGAGCCACCAAGGCGTCTGCGAGCGCGCGGTCGTTGAGCTGATCGCGCAGCACGATTGGCAGCAAATCGTCGCGCCCTGCGAGCGTCACGTCGACGTCTGCGAGTGCAATCGCCGCGAGCCGCGCCAGCGGCAGCTCTACACCGACCTCGTCACCGACGCGCACCCGTTCGTCTTGAAGTGCATCGATGCGTTCGCGCGCTTTTTTCGCGGTCAACCGGCGCGCATCGACCGAGGCGCCGTCGCCACCGTCAGCAACAATCTCAAAAAATCGAAACACGCCAAGGGTACCGTCATCGTCGCGTCGCGCTTCCACCGGGGGCGCATCTTTCAAAGCGTCGTCGACGGGCATGCCGCGCGCCCACGTGCGCAGCGCATCCTTTTTCGCCGCAAGCTCGAGCAACCCCTGAAGGACACGTTCCAGCAGCTCGTCTTGCGCGGGCGTTGCCGGATCGTGCTGATGTTGTGGTTGCGACCCTTCACTCATACGCGACCGAGACGAGTACGCGAGCCGCAAAATGTAAAGCTGTTTCGTCGTCGGAGCCGCGCGAGGCCACGACGCATGCTGGCGCTTTTTTCGCGGGCCCGCTGAGGGCTTTTTTCGCGGGCTCGCTGGGGCTTTTTTCGCAGGCCCGCTGGGGCTTTTTTCGCAGGCTTTTTTCGCGGGCCCGCTAAGGGTTTTTTTCGCGGGCCCGCTGGGGGCTTTTTCGTTTTCAGTAGGGCTCCGCCCTACGACCCGCGAAGGGTGTCAGCTGACACCCTTTCGAAACCCCAGCGAGGCCGGATTTTCCGACGAGCTTCGCTCGAATTGGGGGCCAGCCCCCAAACACCCCCGACCACCGTGAGGTTCGTTTATTTTTGGATGGCTTCGGTAGGCCGACCCGGCTCGCCGGAGTGGATGGCGGCCTTGGCTAAAACCAGCGCGAGATCACGACTTTACGATCGGTGAAGAACTGCACCGCGTCGGGTCCGTGGGCTTTGACGTCGCCAAACATCGACTGCTTCGAGCCGCCAAAAGGGAAAAATGCCATCGGCGCGGCGACGCCAATGTTGACGCCCAACATCGCGGGGTGCGCTTTTTGCTTAAACTGTCGCGCGCTCTTCCCCGACGAGGTGTAGATGCTGCCGGCGTTGGCGTACGGCACGGAGTTCATAAGCGCGATGGCGCTGTCGAGGTCATCGGCGCGCATGATGTTGATGACAGGTCCAAAGATCTCTTCTTTCGCGATGCTCATGCCGGGTTTGACCTTGTCAAACAGGCTCGGTCCCATCCAAAAGCCCCCCTCGTAGCCCGCGCTCGGTTGCAACGAGCGTCCATCGACCAGCAACTCCGCTCCCTCGTCCACGCCTTTTTGAATCATGCCCGCGATGCGCTCTTTGGCGTGCTGGGAGACGACGGGCCCCATCGTGGTTTTGGGGTCAAGCCCGTCGCCCACGACGACGTTTTTGGTGTACTTCACCATCAGCTCACGCACGCGATCGTACGCGTTGCCGATCGCAACCACGGTGGATCCAGCCAAACACCGTTGACCCGCGCAGCCGTAGCCGGAGTCGCAGGCGTTTTGCACGGCCTGCTCCATGACGGCGGTGTCGTCGACGAGCAGGAAATTCTTCGCGCCGCCGAGCGCTTGCACGCGTTTGCCGTTTTTGCCTGCCGTTTCGTAGACCATCTTGGCGATGCGCGTCGAGCCGACAAACGACACGCCTTCAATGCCCTCGTGCGTACAGAAGGTCTCGACGACCTCTTTGCCACCGTTGACGAGGTTGACGACGCCGTCGGGGAAGCCCGCGTGCTGCATCAACTCGAAAATCTTGCGCTGGCTGAGCGGCACTTGTTCGGACGGCTTGAGCACGAAGGTATTCCCGGTCGCCACCGCGTACGGCAGAAACCACAACGGCACCATCGGCGGGAAGTTAAACGGCGTGATGGCGGCAAACACGCCCATGGGCTGCCGAAACGTCGCGGTGTCGATGCCCGCAGCCACGTCTTCAAGCGAAGCACCCTGCATCAAGGTGGGGATGCCACACGCGTGCTCAACGTTTTCGATACCACGGCCGACGTCGTTGAACGATTCCGCGTAGGTCTTGCCGTGTTCCGTGGTGCAAATCTTCGCGATCTCGTCTTTGGCGTCGTCAAGCAGTCCCTTGAGCTTAAACAGTGCCCGCGCCCGCACAGCAGGGGGGGTGTTGCGCCACGCGGGATACGCGGCCTGCGCGGCCTTCACAGCGACGTCAACGTCGGCGGCATTGGACATCGGAGTTTGCGCCAGCAGCTTGCCGGTGGCGGGGTTTTTGACGTCGGTGGTGGCTCGCCCGCTCGACTCGACCCAAGCGCCATTGACAAAGTTTTTCAGCCGCTCGCCGTGCATCGCAGACCTCGTAGATGACAAAGCTGAACTGTGGCGCACCGAAGTCCGCTGTCAACGCCCCGACCAAGCAGGAGCGAAGCGAGGCGTCTCAGCGCGGCGACGCTCCGCCAGCGAGGTCAACTCTGCAGCGGGATCGCGAGCTGACTTGCCGTCCACGTCGCGCGCACCACAAGCCGGCAACAACGCCACCAGCGCGTACCGCTCGTGATTTTTACTGGGACAGGCTCCAGGCGGCGGCCGGCCACGCGCTGAGTGTCAACACCACGCCGATGAGCGCGACGACAACGGCATCTTGCACCAGCGGGCGGGCCGGGGCCGGGGCGCGCGCTTGCGCCAGTAGGTCGGGGATCGGGCGCAAATAGTAAATGATGCCGAGCACGCCACCGAGCGCGGCGAGCGCCGTCGGCAACAGGCCCCAGGCTCCAAAGCTCGCCTGAAGCACCGCGAGCTTCGCCCAAAAGCCAGGCAGGGGCGGCACGCCAGCCATCGAGGCCAGCGCCAACAACAACGCACCGGCGCGCAACTTGCCGAGGGGTTGTGCACCGCCGCGGGCGAGCGCGCGCAAAGCGAACGGTGCTGTGCCGGTTCCCGCCAGTGCTGCAAACGCCAACAGCGCCGAAGCGCCATAGCCCACGACGTAGTAGCGTGCTTCGTGCGCAGCATCGCTGCCGGCCGCCACCGCCAAAAAGCCCGCGTGTGCGACCGCGGAGTACGCAAGCAGCCGACGCAAGTCGATCTGTGCAAACGACGCCACCACCGACACGCCGATGGTCACGATGCCGACGATGCTCACAGCTAACCCGAGCGTCGGGCCAGCAGCGTGGGCGATGCGCACCAACGCGGCAGCGGCACCCACCTTCGACGCCACCATGATGAAACCGACGAACGCGCTGGGCCCTGTGGTGTACGCGTCGAGCGCGCCAAAATGCACCGGCACGGTGGCGATTTTAAACATCAACCCCACGCTCATGAGGGCGGCGCCGGCGATCACGAAGGGTCGCGCGCCCACCGCCACCGCGGAGGCGTTTTGCAGCTCCATCGAGCCGGTGCCCAAAAACATCAGCGCCATGCCAAACAGCAGCGTCGCAAACGTCAGTGCCGTGAGGATGAAATACTTAAATGCACCTTCGAGCGGTCGAGCCCCACGTCCCAAACCTACCAGCGCCGCCGCCGACAACGACAGCATCTCAACACCCAGCGCCAGCTCAAGCAGCGATTTGCCGGTGCCCAGCACGACGGCACCGAGCGCACCGACGATGAGCAACGCACCGACCTCGGGGACCTGTGCGTCGTCAAACAGCTCGGCTGTGCCCAGCAGCAGCGCCGCCACCAGCAACACCACCGGCACGACGACGAGCGCAAAGTGAGCGTGGTTGATGTCTTTGCCGCCGGGCAGCTGCCCGCAGACAAAAACCGCGACGGCCGCCAACCCCACGACGGCGCTGACGGCCGTCTTTGAACGTTCGAAGTGGTGCGCAAACGCCAACAACAAAAGCGCAGCCGCGACCATGATGATGTCGGCGCGGTACAGCCAAGAGACGTCGCTCAAGATGTTCATCGCGCACCTCCGGTTGCTGGCGCGCTTGGTTTAGGCACAAGCGCTTTGCCGAGCGCATCGCCAGGTTTGACACGGAGGCGTTGGCGCAGTTGTTCGATGGCTTGCGGGTTGATGGGTCTTGCCGGCGCCTTGGCATCGGGCGTGGCGCGCTGTGCACTCGCATCTGGTGAGGGCTTGGCGACGTCGAGCCCGAGCGCTGCGGCGGGCACCAAGGCGAGCGCCAGCACCGCTGCAACACCCAGCATCGACAACACCGCGTAGCGCCCGACGCGGCCGCTGTGCAGCGCGGCGACGCCCTCTGGCAGCGCGCGCAATTCGCCCCACACGGCATGCCACAGGGCCGGCGGCGGCATTGGCAGCGATTTTTCGCGCGTGCGCAAGGCCAACAGCGCGCCGAAGACAAAGCCGACAAGCCCAAGGCCAAACGCGACCAGGCCCAGCACCGAGGGGAGCACTTGCACGTCGCCATGCACCATGATCGACGTCGACAAAAACCCCGACATCCAGTGGGTGCCAGCTTCTGCGTAGCCGAGCACCACGGCAGCGGCCGCCAGCGGCAGCAGCGGCGCAGAAAACCACACAAACGCGGGCGCGTGCGCGTGTTGCGACGCCTCGCCCGCGCGTCCCCAAAACACGCCCGCGCACAGCCGGCCGGCGTACGCGCCGGTCAGGACAGCACCGGCGAGCAACACGTAGCCCAAGGCGGGAACTTGCGAGTGCAGTGCGGCATCTAAGATCGCGTCTTTGGAAAACGCTCCCGACAAAAAGGGCGTGCCGATCAAGCAAGCGCTGCCCAGCAAGAAAAAGCCGTGCGCCATTGGGAGGCTTTTGCGCAGGCCACCCAGGCGCCGGATGTCCTCTTCGTGGTGCGTCGCCTCGATGACGGTGCCGGCTGACAGAAACAACATGGCCTTAAACGCCGCGTGCGTGACCAGGTGAAACATGGCCGCAAACGGCGCACCGAGCGCAACCGCCGCGAACATCCAACCCAGTTGGCTCACCGTCGAGTACGCCAAACCGCGCTTAAAATTACGCTGCCACAACGACGCCACGCCGCCCAACATCGCAGTCGCGACGCCAATCAACGCCGTCGTGTACCAAACCTCGGGGACCGCAGCGATGAGCGGTTGCGCGCGCACCGCGAGGTAGACGCCGGCCGCTACCATGGTGGCGGCGTGGATCAAAGCGGACACCGGTGTCGGGCCGGCCATCGCCGACGGCAGCCACCACCACAGCGGTCCTTGCGCCGATTTGGCGCAGGCTGCGATGACAAAGCACCACGCAAGTAAGCCCGGCCCACCGGGGATGTTGGTGAGCTTGTGCACGTCGGTGAGCGCGTCAGAGCCCGTGCTGTTGGCGATCAGCACGGCTGCCACCAACAATGCTGCGTCACCGATGGCGTTTGCACCCAGCGCCAAAAAGCCCGCTTCGAGCGGCTGGCCCTTTTGCCACCAAAACGAGATCAACAAGAAACTCGCGACCCCGACGCCGGCCCAGCCGCACAACAACACCGGCACGTTGCCCGCGACGACCAGCAGCGTCATCGCCATCACAAACACATCCAAAAAGGCGAAGAACCGGTGGCGCCGCACGTCGTGCGCCATGTATCCAAGCGCGTAAACGAACACGCACGTCGCGACCCCACCGACGACGAGCAGCATGGTGATGGTGAGTGGGTCGACGTGCAAACGCAGCGGGGCGTGCAAAAACGGAATCCAGTCCTTCACCACCACGTCGGCGCGGGTGTTGCCGGTGACCACGCACGCGGCCGCGACAGCGAAGATCGACAGCGGTGACAGCCACGACAATCCGCCGCCCTTTTTGGGTAAGCCGAGCGCACTGAGCAACAGTGTGACGACGGGAAACGCGAACGCCCATGCGAGCAATTCCGCGAGGTTTGAAGAAGGCATGCGTCGTCGTACCCGCTTACCTCCCCAAATCAACACCCCGTTCACGCATTGTGCGCTGACGCGTTGTGCGGGCGCCTGGCGGCGTTGCTTTGCGGCATCGCTTGCGGCGTTGACAGAAAGTCAACGCACGGCGCTTCTTGCTCGCGCCTTGCCATGCATCCCGCACAACGCGTCAGCCTCGTGCGGGCGCAGCAAGTGGACTTCTGGTCCACGTCGCGAGCACCGCAGCCCGCAACAACGCCCAAGCGGGCAAACAAACGCCCTCCCCGAAACCAACCCACACCAAGAACGTGGATCGCGAGCTGTACGGGCTTGTGGCTAGGCGCCGGCGAGCAGCACAGCAAGTGGACTTCCTGTCCACGTCGCGAGCAGCACAGCCGGCAGCGCGTCCAACTCGCCCAACCCAAAGACAAACGCCCTCCTC
>JAYTVG010001077.1:0-2923 GCA_043744135.1 Deltaproteobacteria bacterium
CGACGCCAAGCGCGCGCCACGGCCGCCGACGCAGATGCGCTTTTGTCGACTGTTGTTGGTGCTGCAGTTGAGCTTTTTGTACTTCGGCGCCGGTATCTACAAGTTGTCGACGACGTGGGTGCCCGGTGGTGACGCCAGTGCACTGTGGTACATCTTGCAAAATCAACTGTGGTCGACGCTGACAGTGCCGATTCCGCACCAGCTGTTTTTTGTCACGCAGGCCGCGACCACGTGCGCGTGGTTTTTCGAGGTGACGGCGCCGCTGTATTTGATGTGCATCGTGCTCGATGAGTCGGACGCCAAGGGCCCTATCGCGCGGGCGCTGCGCGCGCTGCACGTGCGCACGCTGTATTTTTGCATGGGATTGGCGATGATGCTTGGCATCGAGTTGTTCATGGAAGTCGGTCCGTTCGCCTACGTGACAGCGTCGCTATACTCATGCGTGATGCCGATGGCGTGGTGGTCGCGTGTGAAGCGTGCGCCGCCGTTGTGGTCATCTTGGCAGCGCATGGGCACAGGGTAAGCCGACGTCGCACGTTGTTTACGAGCGTCGACAATCCCAGCGGGAGGATCGGCGCAATCCGCCACGTGCTGCGCGCCGCAAACGCCGCCATAGGCCCATTGAGCGCAGCCGTCCGGGTGGTCTGAGTGGGTGCGCCGCTCGCCTCGATTTCGCTGCGAAGTCGCACTCGCAAGGCGGATAGGGCTACATTGCGAAGGTGCGCGCGGCGATCATGCCCGGCGGACGTGGGGTTGAAGGCTGTCGATGACCGTTTCGCGATTTGAGTGTCCGCGCTGTCAAACGATGTTCACCAAAAATACGGTGGGCGAAGATGCGTTTGTGGAGTGCCCGTCGTGTGGGGCACTCGCGCTGCCAGCTGGCGAGGCCACAGACGATCTGTCGCGTGCGTTGTCGGGTGTGCACGGCGCACCGACGCAACTCGAACAACCGCAACACTCCTCAAGCGACGCAGGGCCCGCCCACGGCGGGGTGTTTTCTGGCCTGTTGTCCCCCGCTGCGCCTGAGCCGCCGCCACTGCCACCCGCGCCGCCGCAAGCCCCACGCGACAGCATCGATTTCAACTTCAACCACATCGAGCTCGACTTGGGTGACGCCGCGTCAGCCGCGCCGCGCCGCAGCCCCATGACGGCGCCGAGCAGAAACGCGGTGTCGACCGCAGCGCTGCAGGCGTTGCGCGCCATCGACGTCAACACGGACGCGGGCTCGACGCCGTGGGGCGGCATGTCGGACGACGCGTTTGGTGATTTGGAGAAGGCGTTTAACGCCATGGACCTGCGGCCGTCGACGGCTCCTGCTGGGGGCGCGCTGTCGGACAACGACCAAGCGTTTTTGCGCTCGGGTCGGACCGCACCGCCGCTGCCCAACATCGGCCACGACGGACCGACGGGACAGCGTGAAGCGCCGCCCAAACGTCCGCCACCACGGCGCACGACCAAGCCAAAGGCTGCGCGCCCAAACCATCTGACGCTGTCGCAAGAAACCAAGCGGTTGGCGTTTTTGCCGCTCGCTGTGGAAACCACACCGCTGCCCGCAGCGCGGCGCGCGATGACGGCGCAAGTTCCTGCCGCTTCGTCGTCACGTGGCGTTGATGCGCGTGGTGAGCCTGCGGCCCAACAGCGCACGGTCGACGATCCGACCGACTTGGTGCGGGACCACCGCGACATCTTGCCACCGCGCCAAGTGCCCTCCGCGTTTGCCGGCTTGACGTTTGCGCGCGTGGTGGCGGTCGTGGTGTTGTCGAGCATCATCGGTGCTGCGATCGGCGCGTTGATGACGCCCAAACCGCAGCGGCCCAACACCGCACGGGCGCGCGCGGAAGTGTACTTCGCCGCCGGCAATCGCTTTTATGATGAAGGTCGCTACGACGACGCGCTCGGTGCGTTTAAGCAGGCGACAAACGTCGACCCCACGTTTGCGCCCGCGCACCGCGCTAAAGGTGCCGCGCTTGCGAAACGTTCGCAGTACGACGCTGCCGCCGACGCGTATCAAAAATACCTCGAGCTCGAACCCAGCGCACTCGACGCCAAAGACGCGAAGGATGCCATCGCCCGTCGTGCAGCGGCGACCGCGCCATGAACGAGCGCGCCGCCCGCGGCAACACCGCCGAACATCTGGTGGTCGGTGACATTCCTGCGACATGGTCGCAGCCTGCGGAGTCGTTGTCGCCGATGCGTGCGGGCGATGCGCGGGTTGGCGCCACGTCGTGGATGCTCGCAATCGCCGTGTTGCTGATGTGTGCGGCCGCGCTGTGGTTGTGGCGCGCGACTGCTCGCGGCCCCGCGCACCCAGCGACGACAGCCCCAAGCTTTGTGGCGCTCACTGCGCGCGCGCCAGCCCCGCCGCGAGCTTCGCCCGCCGCCGACGCGTTTGATGCGGGTGTCGTCGTGGCTGTCGCCGCGTCGCTCGCCAGCATTCCTGTGCCACCGCCGACCTCGTCGACCACGCCGTCGACTGCCGCACCCGAAGACGAGGGCGGCAGCGTAGAGCAAGCGGGCGATGTGGTGCTCGAGCTGCCCGCGCGTAAAAAGGCCACGCGCATGGTGTTGCGCGCGCAAAAACTCTTGCTCGCGGACGACGCTGCGGCGGCGGAGCCGTTGTTGAAGCGCGCCGCCGCCCTCGATCCGTCGTATCCCGACGCGTGGCGCAACTTAGGCATCGCGCGCGCGCGACGCGGCGATCTGACAGGCGCGCGCATCGCCTACAAAAAGTACGTGCGCCTCGCGCCCGCAGCGCCCGACGCTGCTGACGTGCGGCGGATTTTGTCGCAACAATGACTGCGCGCCGCGGCCCCTTACCTCGCGATGTCGAATCGACGTAAGGTGGCAAAGGTTTGCAACACGAAGAGGCACACATGGGATTTTTGGACAAACTCAAGGGCTTGGCGAGCGGACCTGCAGGCGA
>JAYTVG010001078.1:0-9812 GCA_043744135.1 Deltaproteobacteria bacterium
ACGGCCACTGCCGTCAGCGGTGCCTTTTGCGATGGCTTCCACACCACGCTGTCGCCACACACAAGCGCAATCAGCGCGTTCCAACTCCACACTGCTGCAGGAAAGTTGAACGCGCTGATGACGGCGACCGGCCCAAGCGCGTGCCACTGCTCCGTCAAGCGGTGCTGCGTGCGCTCGCTCATCAGCGTGCGACCGCCGATGGTGCGCGACAGACCCACCGCGTAGTCCGCGATGTCGACGATCTCTTGCACCTCGCCCTCGCCCTCGCTGCGGATCTTGCCGGTCTCAAGCGCAATGAGCGCACCAAGCGCGGGCTTGTGGGCGCGAAACGCTTCGCCGATCGCGCGTGCCAGCTCACCGCGTCGCGGTCCCGGCAACGCGCGCAACTGCAAAAACGCGTCGGCGCTGCGCGCGGTGACACGCTGCACGTCGTCGACCGACGCCATGCGCACGGTGCCAAGCACGGCGCCGGTGGCGGGCGAGATCTTTTTTAAACTCGGCCCGTGCGCGCCGCCCGACACACCATCAACGACTTCACCCACAGCGAGCGCGTCCAGGCGCAAGGAGCGAAAGACCGCGGGCGCATCGTGTAAAGTCATGCTGCAGCGTTACCTCAGCACAGCGCCGTTGCGTAGCCGGCCGGTGCGGTGCGGTGCGCGTGACGCTGCCGTGCCGACGATCGCGCACGGTGTTAGCCTCCTTGGCATGCTCGCTGCTTTTGGCTTCGTCGCGCTGTTGACCTCGCAATCGGCGGTCGCCCCCTCGGCGGAGCTGCAGCGCGGTCTGTTTGGCACCGTGCTGCTGGTGACCACACTCGACAAGGGCTTGGCCTCATACGGCTCGGGCGTGGTGCTCAACAAAGAGGGGCTGATTTTAACAAACCTGCACGTGCTCGACGGCGCGCGCGCGGTCTACGCGCTGCCCTACGACCCCGACAAACCGTCGTACACGGCGGTCGATGGCGGCCTCGATCGTTTGGTGTTTGAACGGCAAAAGGACCTGGTCGCCGTCAGCGTCATTCGCGGCGATCCCGTGCTCGACCTCGCCGTCGTGCGTCTCGAAGGCCCCACTAGCGTCGGCTTGATTCCGATCGCACAAACGGAGCCCGCGGTGGGCGAGCCGGTGGTAGCCATCGGCCATCCCGAACAAAACTTTTGGACGATCACACGCGGGCAAATCTCCGCCAAGCCCTCCGGCATGTTGCAGCACGACGCTGCCATCAACAAAGGCAACTCAGGTGGCCCGCTGCTCAACAACAAAGGAGAGCTCGTCGGCATCAACACGCTGTTTCAAAAAGACACGCAAGGGTTGTTCTTTGCGCGGCCGATCGCACTCGCAAACAAGCTCGTCGCTGTGGTCACCGCGCCGTTGATCATGGACCGCAGCACACCTGAAAAGGCCGTGATGGTGTGCGCGCGCGCGCGCGAACTCGGCGACCCAGCGTTTGCGCAGTGCATCCACTGGGGCAGCCACTACGAGACGTTTTTGTTCGCACGTCGCATGCTCATTGCACAGCTGGTGCAAGACGGCTCCGATCTGCGCAAAATGTACCCGAGTGCGGCCGGCGGCCCCAAAACGCATGCGGTCGGCATCATCAACGCGTGGCTGAACACCGGCGACGGCCGCGCCGAGGTGTGGGTGAAACACTACGGCCCATTGGTCATGACGTGGGCGCTTAACGATGACCCGGTCGCGACGGGTGCCGAGCTCGATCGCTTCATCACCTACGTCAGCGACGGCACCCGCGGCGGCAAGCCCGCCAAACACCCCGACCGCGCCGACATCCGCGGCTACTCCAGCGCGCAAGCGCGCAGCGAGGTTGCGCGTGTGCTCAGCTCGGACGCGCACGACACGCACAACACGGTCGCGCTTGAGTTTTCGTCGAAGACCGGGCTGAAGGTCCCCACAACCGATGTCGCAGCCCTGCGGCGCGTGCTGAAGATGGGCCTACGCGTGGAAAAAACTGCGCTGGTGGGCACCGACTACGCATGGGTGGCTGTCGGTGGGCGCAACCTCGACGGCAGCCCGTACCACTATTCGGCGCTGTTGCGGCACGAGGCTGACGGCTGGAAGGAGAGCATCCCCACCTTCGAAGTCATCGCTCCCGATCTAGCGCAAAGCAAAAATCGCATCGATCGCCTCGCGAACCCTCCCGAAGGATTTCCGCCAGCGTTTGATATGACGCAAATGGTGCTGTTCATGGGTGCTGTGATGGGCGCCATGTCGCTCGCCCAAGCTACCCTCACGGATCCCGTCGATGGCATCTCGCAAGACTTTGCGTTTGAGCTGATGTGGCCGGTGATGATGGACATGATGCGCACCGATGGGCGGCTGTCGTTTGACGCCACGCTCAAACAGCTTTCCGCCCTCAACGACGACGACAGAGGCGCGAAAGCAAGCGCGAAGCAATAAGCGAGCCGGCGAGCACCGCTACTTCACACGCGTCCAGCCCGTCAGGCTGCGCGTGGGACCGTCGGTGCCGACATCGTAGTCGACGCGCCGGTTGCTTTGGTTGTCGGTCTCGTCGGGCGTCTGCACTTTGAGCACGCTTTCGCCAAAGCCGCGCGCGTACACGCCAACCTCGATGTTGTGATCCGCGAACCACTTCGCGATCGCCAGCGCACGACGCTGCGACAGGGCCATGTTGGCGCTGGGAGAACCGACCGTGTCGGTGTGGCCGCCCACGAACAGGCGAATCTGCACGCCCTGCACCTTCACCGCGGTGCCGTAGCGCTCGACGGCCTTTTTGACCTCGCCGAGCGCCGCTTGCATCTTGGGCTCTTCACTGACGCGCACGTCCGCCTTGCCAAACTCAAACTCGACGTCGTCATGCGGGATCGCGATGTTGTAGGGGAATAAATCGGTGCCCTGCACAGCGGTGTTGGTGTCGGTGACGTCGATGTGGGCGCGCAAGATCAGCCCGTCGTTTTTGGGATCCCACGTCACCGTCATGGGGGTGCCAGCTTTGGCACCCGCTTGATCGAAGCTCTGGCTGGCGAGCAACGCGTCGTATTCGCCGTAGATCTCGACGTCGATTTTTTGCGTGGCGCGCTCGGACACCACCGTGATGCTGTTGTGCGCTAAGTCCTCGCTTTTGACTTGGAAGCGAAACGGCGCCACCACCGTCGTTGAAAACGCCAACGGCATGCTGCCTTTGTTGCCGTCCGCAAACTCGACGCTCAGCTCGCCTTTCCACTGCACGGTGCCGGCGCGCGTGTGGTCGAGCTCGATCGTAAGCACGGTGCCGACGGCGCCCGCCCCCGAGCGCTTGCGAAGGCTACCGCCCGCCGACGACTTCAGCTGCACGTCGATGCCGCTCACCTCTTTGTTGATCTTCAAGATCAGCGTGGGCTTTTCGTGTTGGCGCGGGGGATTCATGCCTTGCGCCACATCGATGTCGTTGGCCCGCACCATCGGCGCCACTGCCAGCGACGCCACTAGCCACACGAAGGGCGCGCATATCGACTGCTTCATGCGTGCACCTTAGCGCAAAGCCACCCGGCCGCTCGCACTTGCGATAGCGTCCCGCCCCATGGTGCCGTTTTTGGTTGCAGCGTTGGTGCTGGCGCTTTTGGGGGGCGCCACCGTCGTGGTGTCAGAAAGTCCCATCCGCGCCGCGGGTGGCCTCGTGACCTGCTGCGTCGGCGTGTCGGCGGCAGCGGCGGCGTTGTCTGCACCACTGATGCCCGGCATCGTGTTGTGGCTCGGTGCTGGCGGCATCGGGTTGTTGCTGCTCGCGGCGGTGCTGTTGCTCAACTTGTCGCAAGAGGAGCGCGGTCGCAGGCGCGTGGGCGTGCGCGGCACGCTCGCAGGTGGCGTTGCACTCGCGTTTGCGATCGTGCTGTTGCGCGCGGCGCGGTCCGCAACCGCCCTCCCGAGCGGCATCACCGGCAGCGACGTCAGCGCGGCGTTGGGTCAAAGCGTCGCGCCGGCGCTGGGCGTCGCTGTGGTCGCGCTCGCCAGCGCCGTCGTGGTCACAATCGCGCTCATTCGGCGGCGCACATGATGGTGTCGTTGCCGTTTGCGGCCGGGCTGTTGTTGTTTTGCATGGGACTGTTGACGGCGGCCGCGCGCCGCAGCTTTTTAGTGGTGCTGATGGGGGCTGCGGTCGCGGTGCTGGGCGCGGTGCTGGCGATGATCGCTGCGGCGCTGCGGCACGGCTCTGCAGTGGCGCTCGCGAGCGCGCTGGTGTTTTTGGTGCTGGCCACAGCGATGGTGGTGGCGGCAACCGCGACTGCACTTGCCACCTACCGACGTCGCGGCACCGAGAATCTCGATGAGCTCACGGAGCTGTCCGGTTGAGCCCCACCATCGTGCTCAGCGACGGCATCGCGTCCGCAATCGCCTTCGCGCTGGCGTTGCCGCTGTTGTTTGTCGGCGTCGCTGTGCTCGCGCATGCGTTGCTGCCAGGGCGCGCCGTCGTGGTGGTCGCGGGGGCGGGCGCCATCAGCGCGCTGGCTGCCATGGCGCTTACGACGCTGACGGCGCTCATCGCCGTCGTAGACCGCGGCAACATCAGCGCCACCGATGTCGGCGGTAACGCCGTCGCGCTTATCGAAGCGACAGTGCCGTGGTTCGACGTCGCCATCCGCATGGACGCCGCCACCGCCCTTTTGTACAGCTGCGTGTGCGCGAGCGCCTTCACGACTGCGCTGACCTTGTGGCCCGCCGTGCACAGCGGGCGGTCGGCGGGGCCGCTGTTGTCATTGCTTGCGGCGGTGGCGTGCGTTGGCTTTGGCATCGTGGCGCGCGACCTCTCCGTGGTGTGCGTGGCGGTGTCGTTGTCGAGTTTGCTTGGCACCGCGTGCTTGGTGCAGGTCAATAACGCGCGCACCTTCGTCGACGCCATGTGGCGCATCGGCGGCATTCACCGCGCCGGCGACGTGTGTTTGGCGCTGGCGGTGTTGGTGTTGGGTGCGCACCTGGGCGGCATCGATATGCAGGCGCTGGGGCGCAGCACGTTTGAAGCGTCGCCATCCGCGCTGTTGTCGGCGGGGCCGCTGGCAGATTTTACGCGACAACACACCTGGAACATGCTGGCAGCACTGGTGGTGGTGGCGGCGTTGTCGCGCTTGCTGGGCTGCGGGGTGTTTTTGCTCGCCACCGACGCTGTGACCTCGATGTCTGCGGCCGGCGCGTTTGTCCACGGCGTGGTGTGGATGGGCAGCGGGGCGCTGTTGTTGTGGCGCTTCACGGCGTTGTTGTCGTTAGCGCCCACCGTGTTGGTGTGGGCGGGCGGCGTAACGCTCGCGAGCGTGTTGTTGAGCGCGGCGATGGCGCTGGTGTCCCGCGATATCTTGCGCATCGATCTGCTGTTGTTGGTGGCGTTGGCGGGTTTAACGACGCTGTCGGTGCTGTCGCTGAACATCGCGGCAGCAATCTTGTCGATCGTCGTGTTGCTGTTGGTGACGGTTCCTCTGGGGGGAACTGGTGCGGCCATCGTTGCGCGCACCAACCAACGCGACCCGCATTTGTTGGGCGGCTTGGAAAAACGCATGCCGCGCGCCCACACTGCGCGCTTGTTGTCGACGGGCGCCGCGTTTGGTCCGTTGTTATCCGGGGCGCTTGTGAGCGTGCACGTGGTGTCAAACGCATGGCTCGCCCCGTGGCTCGGCACACCGATCGCAGTCGGGTTGTGGGTCGCGCTGTTGCTGCTGAGCGTGGCGGCGTTTCGCGTCTTACACCTCGTGTTCACCGGCACCATCACGCGCACCGATGTGGGCGTTGCGCGCGACGGGCACTTTGCCGTCTCCGCGAGCGTGATCGCTTTGGCGCTCATCAGCGTCGCTATCGGCCTGATCGACTTGCCCCGCGGTGTGTTGGCGCTGCTGCGGCTCGACGCCACGTACACCGCGCCGTTGGACGCGATGGCGGCGTGGACGGCGCAGGCGACCGCCCCGATCGCTGCGGTGGCGTTGCCGGCGCTCACGGCGCCGCCACTGGCACCCTCGACGGTGGCGTTGTTGGTGTTGTGCGCAGCGCCGCTTGGCTACGCGATCTCGTTCGTGTTGTACCGCGGGGGCCCAGGTCGCGCGCTGTTGCATGTGATGGCGCTGCCCGGCTGCACGCGCGTGGTGTCGGCGGCACGGCGCTTTGTCGATCGCGACTTGTCCAACGTCGGCGACGTCGGCGACGGTGCCGTGCGCTTGTCGCGCATGATCGCGATCAATTTGGCGCCCGCCATCTTAGAGACCGCACTGCGCCGCATTCCCGCACTGTTCGCCATCGTGCTGGCGTGGTGCGTGCGCGTGATCGCAGGTGGCAGTGCTCAGCGCGGCGTGCTGGTGATGCTCAGCACCGCGCTGGTCCTCGTGTGGTGGTGGGTGCAGCATTGAACGACGTCATGGCCCTCAATCCAGATGCGCTGGCGATCGCAGCGTGCGTGGTGTTACCCGTCATCGGCGCGTTGTTTGTGCTGCTGATGCCGACAGACGATCGCATCGCGCTGCGCCACGTCGGCATGGCCACCAGCATCGCAAGCGGGCTGGTGGCGTTGGTGGTCGCGATGGCGATGTGGCGCCACCCCGGCGCCGTGCAGGTGCTCGGCGTGCCGATCGCCCGCGATGCGCTCGACGCGCTCACGTTGGTGGTGGTGTCGGCCAGCGTGCCGATCGCGCTACGCGCGGGCGCACCCAGCGTCAACGCGCGGACGCAGTTTTACGTCGTCACGTTGTTGTTCGCCCAGGCGCTGCTGGTGAGCTGTGTGCTGGTCGCAGCACCTGTTGTCATGGTCGCACTCGCGAGCTTGACGGCGGTGCCGCTGTTTTGTTTGGTGGCGTTGTTCGGCGGACCGCAGCGCGGCACCACCACCTACCGCGCCGCGTTGGTGTGGTTTTTTGCCGACGCGATCGCCCTCGCGACGCTGGTGTGGTTGAGCGCAACGTTGCCCGATGCGTCGCTGCTGCACGCGTCTGCTGGGTCGCTCGCGCAACACTATGGCCGCATGCCGGCGCAGTTTCAGCTCGGCATCGCGCTGGCATTGTGCGCGCCGGGCCTGGTGCGTTTGGCGTCGGGTCCGCTGTCGGTGTGGTTGCAGTCGTTTTTGGACGACGCGCCCGTGAGCGCCGCAGCGTTGGCCGTGGCAGCGTACGCGCCGATGGGGGCGTTGCTGTTGGTGCGGGTGCCGCGCGCCATCGTGGGCATCGACGGACCGAGCGCCGCGCTGCTGGCGTGCCTGGGTGCCGTCGCTGGCATCATCGCTGGCATCATCGCGCTCGGCGAGCGCGACGTGCGCAGGTTGATGGCGCAGCCGCTGTTTTTGTGCGGCGCGTCGGTGGTACCCGCGCTCATCGGCGCGGATGCGCTCGCCGCCACATCCGCCGTGGTGCACGCGTGCGCGGTGGGCGCGTGCGCGCTGTCGGTGGTGGTGACGCTCGACGCCATCGAGCGTCGCTTCGAAGCGCGTGACAGCGTGGCGCTCGCGGGCATGATTCATAGCGCGCCGCTGTTGTGCGTGAGCTTGACGCTGGGCTTACTTGGCTTGGTGGGCATCGTGGGTGTCGGCGGCGGCAGCACCGCGTGGCCGGTGCTGCTCGCGACGCTGACCGCGCCAGGTCTCAAGCGCATCGATGCGCTACCGCTGTTGCCGCTGTGGGTCACGGTGCTGTTCGCCGCCAGCCACGCGTTGTGCGCGTGGGGGGTGTTTTCCGCCATGCGCAGGTTGTTTAGCGTCACGGTGGTCAGCGCCCACCACGAGGTCACGCGCGTCAACACCGCGCAAGCATTGCGGTTGTTGTTGCCGCTCGCGGTTGCGCTGCTGTTTGGCGCCGTGAGCATGCGCGTTGTGCTGGCGCTGTCGGCCGCGAGCGTGTCGCTATGACGCTGAGCTTGCTGCCCGCCGCCGCACTGCTGGTGAGCGCGCTGTGCTGCGTGCTGCTTGAAGTCGCTGGCACACCGCCAGGGTTTCGCAAGCGCACCACACGCGTGCACTTGCCGTGGCTGGTCGGTCTTGGTGGTGTCGCTTGTGTCGGCATCGCCGTGTGGGCGCGCTTGCACGGCGCGCTCGACCTGCCCGCCGCGGTCGGCTGCATCGTCATCGGTGCGCTGGTGGCGGTCGGCCATGCAGCAGCCGCGGCACCGCTGCGCGCGCTCGACGAGGAGCGCGGCGAGATGAGCGCGATGTTTTTGGTGTTCGGCGCGGGCACGTGTGTGGCGTGCGTGGCCACCGACTTGCCGCTGTTCGCCGCTGGCTTGGTGCTGTCGTTTGTGCCCGCGGCGCTGCTGGCTGCACCCGACCGCGATGGACCGCACGGCATCGAAGCGGCCGCGCGCCTGAGTGTGTTTGGCATCGTGCTGCTGGCGCTGTTGGTGTGCGCCGCCGCGCTCAGCGTGTGGGCGCATGACAGCGTGCAGTTGCGCGCGCTTGCCACCCTCGACAGCGACGTGGCGCGCGTCAGCGTTGCGCTAGTGACTTTGGTTGTGTGGTCGCTGCTGGGGGTCGTGCCGCTGCACCAGCGTTTCGTCGATGTCGCGCATGGTTCGTCGAGCGCGTCGGCGGGACTGCTGACGGCCGCCAGCATGATCGTCGGCGGCGTGTTTGGTGGGCGCGTGTTGTCAGGTGCTGCAGCCTCGGAAGCGGGGTCGGCTACGCTGACGTCGACGCTGCTGCTGGCGGGCGCGTTGACGCTGGTGGCGGCACCGCTGGCGGCGCTGGCGCAAGTCCGCGTCGGGCGTTTGGTGGCGTATTTGGCAGCGACACAGGGCGGCTTGATCTGCGTAGCACTCGCCACCGCGCCCGCCGACGCCGTGTTGACTGCCACCGTCATCTCTGCGCTCACGTGTGCCACGGCGTTGTTGGGCGTGACGCTCGCGACGCAACACCCTGCAGCGACGTGGGAGGATTGGGCCGGTTACGGTCGACACCGCCCGGTCGTCGCCGCGGTGTTTCTCTACGCGCTCGCCAGTTGTGCCGGGTTGCCGGCGACGCCGGGCTTTGTGGTGCGGGTGTTGACCGCGCGCGCTGCGTTTTTCGCGGGCGCCCCCGCGGTGGGGCTGTTGTGCATTGTCGGCTCGACGCTCGCCGCCGCGCCAGTGGTGCGGCTCGCGTTGTTTTTGTTTGCGAAAGAGCGCGCGCATAACGCGCGCAGCAGCACGCCGCCTGCGTTGGCGTTTTTTGCCATGGCTGGGGTTTTGGTGGTGTTGACGGTGTGGCCCGAGGGGTTGGCTTTTTTGTTTCGGTTGTTGACGCGTTCGGTTTGACGATGGTTTTGCTTGTTTTGCTGGTTTTTGAGCAACTGCGTTGGGCTGGTTTTTCAGCAACTGCGTTGGGCTGGTTTTCAGCAACTGCGTTGGGCTTATTTTTTAGCGACTGCGTTGGGCTGGTTTTATTTCGACTCCGTCGAGCTGGTTTGTTTCCAGGGCGCTGCCCTGGACCCGCGAGGGGGCCCAAGGTCGGCCCCCTTCGAACCCCGACCTGGCCGGATCGCTGCGCTCGAATTAGGGGGAAGACTCCCCCTAAAAACCCCAACCCCCGTTAGGTCGGTTTGGGTAGAGGTTTTTGGGGCCTCGACCGCGTTGATACTTCGCCCCGGCCCCGTTGATTTTTTAGGGGAGGCCTTTGGCCTTTGGCCTTTGGTGTTTGACGTGCCCGTCAGTTGACGTGCCTGCTCAGCGAGCGAATTTCATGTCGCCGTCGAAGTGGAACGGTTTGGTGATGCCGCGTGCTTCTATGGTGCCGTCGATCACGTACGGGACCGTTGGTTGCTTGAGAAGCGGCTTGAGGTCCTTGCCGAACGCGGCTTCGTTGATGAGCACCTCGACTTGGTATTCGGCCACCGCACTCGCTGGGATTTCGTCGTTTGTGCCCTCGGTGC
>JAYTVG010001079.1:0-2908 GCA_043744135.1 Deltaproteobacteria bacterium
CACAGTCAAACACAAGCGGTGCGGTTGGACTTTGGCTTTCGCAGCAGCTGGTACGATTGGCAGATCTACGCACAACGCGCGCTGCATGAGCCGTTGCGGTTTGACGCCCATGGCCCCCGCCACTACCGCTTGGTGCCAGCGGGGGCGGCGGCGCCTGGGGGTTTTGTTGCGGGGCCGTTTCACGTAGGCGCTGCAGACTTGTATCGCTTGCCCTAGTGCCCATGTGTCGGAGGCGTCGTGGATTTGCGTGAGCGTGAGCGGCTAGACAACGCCCAGACGGACGTAGGGAGTGCCGCGCGCGCGCCATCACCACGACGTCATCCGTGGGAAAGCGCGCGCGCCGACTTTGTGCGCGCGTTGTTGGTGCAACACGCGCCTGCTGCGCGCCGCCTGCTCGACATCGGTGCGGGTGACGCGTTCGTCGCGCACACGTTGGTCCAATCAAACTCGACCCTCCACATCACCGCAGTGGACGCATCGTTTTCGGAGAGCGATGTGCAGCGCTTCTCGTCAATGCAGGTCAGCTGCCGCAAAGACTTGCCGACAGCTAGCGCGGAGTTTGACGTCGCGTTGCTGCTCGACGTCTTAGAGCACGTGAAAGACGATCGCGCGCTGTTGCAAGACGCCCGCGCGCGCTTGCGTGTTGGCGGGACCGTCATCGTGACCGTGCCGGCATGGCCGCAGTTGTTTTCGTCGCACGACGTCCACCTCGCACACGAGCGGCGCTACACAACCAAACAACTGCGCGCGCTGGTGGCACGCAGCGGTCTCGAGTGCGTCGCGTGCGGGGGGCTGTTTACGTCGCTGTTGGCGCCGCGCATCGCGCAGGTCGTGATGGAAAAACTCGCGCCGCGGCCACGCGCCGCGCAGGCCGTCGAAGTTTGGCGCGGCGGTGCGTTGACCACGGCAGCGGTGACGGCAGCACTGCGCATCGACAGCTACGCTGCACGCGTGTTTGCGACGGCGCATGTGCCACTCGCCGGCCTGAGTGCGTTCGCGGTGTGCCGCCGTGGCGTCGACGCATGAGTCACGCACCGGCCACGCGCGGCGCCGCGCGCATTGTTGTCGTGCCGTGCTTCAACGAGGCGAAGCGCATTGATGTCGCAGGTTTGTTGCAGCTCATCACGCCAAACACTGCCGTGTTGTTTGTCGACGACGGCTCGACCGACGCCACCGAGGCGGTGCTACAAACGGTGTGCGCGTCGCATCCGGCCGCGCGGTTGCTGTCGCTTCACGACAACGTGGGTAAAGCCGAGGCGGTGCGCGCGGGGCTCAATGCCGCCATCGGCAATGGCGCAACCATCGTCGGATATTTCGATGCCGACCTCGCCACCGCTCCTGCCGACATGTTGCGGATTTTAGACACGCTCGAACAGGCGAGCGAGCTGCGCGCGGTGTTGGGCTCACGTGTACGGCTGTTGGGGCGCGGCATCGAGCGTCGCGCGCTGCGTCACTACCTCGGCCGGGTGTTTGCGACGTCGGCGGCGCTGACGCTGGGGTTTTCGGTCTACGACACGCAGTGTGGTGCCAAAGCGTTTCGCGTTGACGCCACGCTGATCGCAGCACTCAGCGCACCCTTCGCATCGCGCTGGGCCTTTGACGTGGAGCTGCTCGCGCGCATCACGCAGCGATCGGGCAGCGCGGGACTCTTCGAACTCCCGCTCACGCAATGGCGCGACGTTGGCGGTGGTAGCTTGGGGCCGCGCGCGATGCTGCAGGCGGGCATCGACCTCGCTGCGCTCAACGTGCGCGGGTTGTCGCGCTCCAAACGCACGCAACGGTAAGGCACCGACGCGTTAAGGCGACACGCTGATGCACACGGACCGGTTGCGCGCCGCGGGTGCCGTCACATCGACGTCTACGAGGTTGCTACCGGCCGCGAGCGTCGGCAGGTGTTGCGAGCGCGACGTGGACTCGAAGCGATCGTCGACCAACAGCACTGCGGTTTGCGCACCGACGTGAAAAGTCGCCGTGACCGGGGCGCCGCCGCGCGCGCGGGCGCTGTCGGTCAGCCCCAACCCGATGCTGCGCGGAGCGGGATCGATGTGGGCCTGCAAGTGCACGACGGCGCTGGTGCCAAGCGTTGCCACGATGCACTGCTGCTCCATGTTGAAGGATCGATCCGTCTTAGCCTCGACCACTGCTCCGTCGCTGCACGAAAACAGCAGCTTCATGCGATCGCGCACGCACGCTGTGTGCTCGGGTCCTGTCGACACCGTCAGCGCATCAAAAAATCGCGATTGGTAGGGCGCACCCAGGGTGGGGAGCGCGCGCAAAAACGCCGACTGCGTCGTCGCGAAGTCGAGGGTACGACCGCGCAGCTGTCTTGCGACGTCGGGCAACAACGCCGCGATGTTGTCGCGTTCGAGAGGATCGCGCGCGCGATCGAACAACATTTCGGTGTGTCCCGCCATCACAAATTTATAGTTGCCGTCGACGACACCGCGCAGGGTGTCGGGGTAGTACGCGCCCAGCGGGATCGGGTGGGCGAGCAGCTGCGGTGCCACCAAGCTGCGTCCTTGCGTGTGCGCGTCGACCGGCAAGCCCAGCAAATCCAAGATGGTGGGCGTGATGTCGGGGTGCGCGCTTTGGCGGGCGCTGCGCTGCTCGTGATCAAACAGGCGCGCGCTCACGAACATCAAGGGCGCGCGGACGTTTTCGTCATACAGAAAGCTCGCGTGCAAGATGTTGCGCGGGTGCTCCTCGAACGCTTCGCCATGGTCACCCACGAAGACGAAGAGCGTGTCGTCGAGGATGCCGCGCTTTTGGTACGCGTCCACGAGCTCGCCAAAGAGCTGGTCGCTGTAGTGCACGCCATTTTCGTAGCGGGCGAGCAGCGAGCCGTCGCCGAACGGCTTGGGCGCGCTCGGCGGCATGAAGTACTCGTAGTGCGGCAGCAGCGGGATGT
>JAYTVG010001080.1:0-2908 GCA_043744135.1 Deltaproteobacteria bacterium
CCAGCGCGGACAACGGCGGCGCTGCCGCGGGCTCGACGGTGTCGTGGAGCTTGGGCACGCTGGCCGCTGGCGCCTCGCGCACCGTGACGATGACGGTCGGCATCAGCGCCGATGGCTCATTTCCCACCGCGGCGACGCTCAGCTACCGCAGCTTTTTGACGACGCTGACGGCCACCAGCAACACCACCACCACGGTGCGCGACAACGCGCCGCCGCAAACCACCATCGACGCGCCGTTGCCGTCAAACCCGTCGTCATCGTCGTCGGCGTCGCTGCTGTTTAGCGCCAACGAGCCATCGACATTTCAGTGCCGCCTCGATGGCGCCGCGTTTACCGCATGCACCAGCGCGCAGGCGCTCACTGGCTTAAGCGACGGCAGTCACACGTTTGAAGTGCGCGCCACCGACGCGGCGGGCAACGTCGACGCCACGCCGGCGTCATTCACTTGGGTGGTGGACGCGGTCAACAGCGACCCCGTCGCCACCACCGACGTCGCTAGCGTCAACGAAGACGGCACCGTCGACATCGACGTGATCGCAAACGACAGCTTCGCCCCAGACGTCAACGAGACGCTGACCCTGCAAAGCGTCGGTGCGGCCGCGTCAGGCACCACCAGCGTCGTTGGCGGTCAAGTGCGCTACGTGCCAAACGCCAACTTCAACGGCACCGACACGTTCACCTACGTGGTGCAAGACAACCGCGGCGGCCAGGGCACCGGCACGGTCAACGTCACCGTCGTGCCACAAAACGACAACCCCACCGCCAACGCCGACACGTTTAGCGTGTTGTCGACGGCCAGCAACGTCGGGCTCAACGTGCGGGTCAACGACTCGAGCTTGCCAGACACTGGCGAGACGCTGACGGTGGTGGCGACGGGCGGCACGCCGCTAGGCACCGTCACGCTCATCGCGGGTGAGGTTCGCTACACGCCTCCGCCGGGCAACTTCAACGGCGTCGACACGTTCACGTACACCATCAGCGACGGCAACGGCGGCACCGCGAGCGCCACCGTCACACTCAACGTGGCGTCGGTCGCAACGGCCGCCAACGACGCCTTCACGCTGCTCGAAGACGCGGCGCAAACGTCGCTCGACGTGCGCGGCAACGACAGCGGCGTCAACTTGACCATCACGTCGGTGGCGGCTGGCACGCGCGGCGTCACCAGCACCAACGGCTCGGTGGTGTTTTACACACCAAACGCCAACGCGTCGGGCACCGATACGTTCACCTACACCATCTCCGACGGCACCACGTCGTCGACCGCGACGGTCACGGTCACCATCACGGAGCAAAACGACAACCCCACTGCGGGCGCCGACGCCGCCAGCGTGGCTGAAGACGGTAGCGTCGATATCAACGTACTCGGCAACGACAGCTTCGCCCCCGACGTGGGTGAGACGCTGAGCGTTAGCGCGGTGACCGGTGCCGTCCACGGCACCACCACCATCGTGGCTGGCCAGGTGCGCTACGTGCCAGACGCCGACTACAACGGTCCCGACAGCGCCATCGTCACCATCAGCGACGGTCGCGGCGGCAGCGCCACCTCCGCGCTGACGCTCACTGTGACGCCGCAAAACGATCCACCCACCGCACAAGACGACGTCGCCACCATCGACGAGGACGCGGTGACAACATTGACGCCGCTCGCCAACGACACCATCGCACCCGACGTCGGCGAGACGCTGAGCATCGCGGCGCTGTCGCTACCGAGCAGCGGCACTGCCGTCATCAGCGGCACCACCGTGGTGTACACGCCGGCCGCAAACTTCGCGGGCGTCGCGACCTTCAACGTCACCATCAGCGACAACAACGGTGGCACAGCGACGTCGTTGTTCACCATCACGATCACGGAGCGCAACGATCCGCCCACTGCGCTCGACGATGACCTGACCGTCGAGCAAGACTCCGGCGGCACCTCGGTGGATGTGTTGCAAAACGACAGCTTCGCCCCCGACATCGGCGAGACGCTCAGCATCCAAAGCGTCAGCACGCCGACGTCGGGCACCGCGCAGATCAGCGGCACCGTCGTCGTGTATTCGCCCGACCCCGGATTTTTTGGCAACGACGCGTTCACCGTGACGATCAGCGATGGCCGCGGTGGCACGGCGACGTCAACGGTGCGCGTGGTGGTGACGCCGTTTGCCGACAGCGACAACGACGGCTTGATCGACCAGATCGAAGACAAAAACGGCAACGGTGTGGTGGACGATGGCGAGACTGATCCAAACGACCCCGACACCGACGGCGACGGCTTGCTTGACGGCCAAGAAGACGCCAACCACAACGGCAGCGTTGACGCCGGTGAAACCGACCCGCTCAACCCTGACACCGACGCGGACGGCTTGTTTGACGGCATCGAAGACGCCAATGCCAACGGCACCGTCGACGCTGGCGAGACCGATCCCTTGGACGCCGACTCCGACAACGACGGCCTGCTCGACGGAGCCGAAGACGCCAACCACGACGGCGTGCTCGACGTGACCGAGACCAACCCGCTCGATCCCGACACCGACAACGGCGGCGAGGGTGACGGCTCAGAAGTGACAGCCGGCAGAAACCCGCTCAACCCTGCTGACGACTTCGTCGACAGCGACGGCGACGGCTTGGTCGACAGCGTCGAAGACAAAAACGGCAACGGCATCGTGGACGCGGGCGAGACCGACCCAAACAATCCCGACACTGACGCAGATGGCTTGTCGGACGGCGTCGAGGACCTCAACAAAGACGGCGCGCGCGACCCAGGTGAGCTCGATCCGACCAATCCTGACACCGACGGCGACGGCCTGTCAGACGGCGTCGAAGACGACAACCAAAACGGCGTAGCGGACGCCGGCGAAACCAACGGTCTTGACCCCGACACCGACGACGACGGCTTGAGCGACGGCGTTGAAGACGCCAACCGCAATGG
>JAYTVG010001081.1:0-2907 GCA_043744135.1 Deltaproteobacteria bacterium
GCCACCGGCGCGCCGTCGTCACCGCAGCGCTCGACGTGCCGCTGTTGCGCGCGTCGGCAGCGGCGCTGGTGGCGCACAGTGCGCTCGTGGTCGCGCTCCTCGCCACGCCGTTTACCGCAAGCGTGGTCGCGTTGCCGCAGGCGCAGGCGCTGGTGGCGCGACTCACGTCGACGGTGGCGCGACGCCCGACCGCGAAAGCCATTGTGACCGCCGCCGCCGCGCAGCCTCGTGCGCGACCAGCCGGCCGCACGTCGACATCCACCACCGTGAGCAGTGCGCGGGACATGGCGCTGCAAGCGCTCGCCGCGTTGGGCTTGTCGAGCTCAGGCGACTTGCCGACGTGGTCGGCGCCGACGGACGCCGGCTTGCGCGGGGTGTCCGCAGCGTCGCTCGGTCACGACGCAGGCAGCCGCGACACCGGTGGCGGCGCGCAAGGACAGTTTGTCGACGTGGGTGACCTGGTCGGTCACAGCCAAGCCCCCGGTGGTGAAGCATTGGTGCTCACGACGCGCAAGGCGACTTCGCCAGTCACCAGCGGCGTGCCGGTCATCTACGCGACTTCCATGTCGCGCGAAGAGATCCAGCGCGTGATGCAGCGCGTGCAGGCTCAGATCAAATACTGCTACGAACACGAGCTACCGGCGCAGCCAGACCTTGAGGGCAAAGTCGCGTTGGCATTTACCATCGGCGCTGGCGGCGACGTCGTTACTGCGGGTGCGGCGCAATCGACACTGCAAGGTGCGGGTGGCGCTCGAGTCACCGCTTGCGTGACGCGTGTCGTCGCGCGCCAAGCGTTCCCAAGGCCCCGCGGCGGCGGCGTCGTGCAGGTGACGTATCCGTTCGTGTTTTCACCGCGGTGATGCATTGACACGCACGAGCCCGACTCAAGGTGACGCAGTCCTCGACAAAACGGGCGCTCAAAACGCGCTTCCCACGCCCAAAAAGAAGTTGATCGCTTGATCATTCGCGCGCCGCGTCAGTGGCACGCTCCATTCAAAACGAAACGGCAGTAGCGGGGTCGCTATCAACACGCCGAAGCCGGTCGACATGAACAAGCCCAGCGGTAGCGTCGCGCCGCGGTGTAGATCCTCCCCGCGCAGCGCGCGCTGGAGCTCTCCTTCGCCAAAGGCGTTGCCCGCGTCGAAAAACACGAAGCCGCGCAATGGCACATTGGGCCATAGGGGAAACTCGATTTCGAGGTTTTGTGCGGCGCGCACCACGCCACCGACTTCGACCAACGCGTCGCGACCGCGCAAATCGAGGCGCCGCACAGGTCCAAGCGACAACGGCGCGTAGCCGCGAACACTACCAAGGCCTCCGCCGAAGAAGCGATCGGTGACCGGCACGTCGTCACCGTGCGGATCAAACACAAAACCAACATCGGTGTTGGTCTTGAGCGTGATGTCAAACAACGGCGACCAGTACGCTTTAAACGACGCACCAGTGTCTAAAAATGCCAAGCCCGACAGCGTCAGTGGGCCAGCGTAGCCGGCGTTGACGTCGGCGTAGATGCCGTTGCGCGGGCTCAGCACATTGTCGCGCTTGTCGAAGGTCGCCGACGCGCGCACGACGTTGCGCAACACCCCGGCGGGGAACAAGCCGCGGTGGTCTTTGTCGTTGAGCGGCAGCTTTGGGCCGTTGAACGCGTCGCCATTTTTTTTCGAGTACAGCACGACGCCGCCATATTCGAGGCCGGCAGCTGCGCCAAAGTATAGCCCGGTCTCAAGGATCGGAAACGCCGCACGCAACCCGCCGCCAACCTCGCTGCGCGTGCGGTAGGTGCCAAACGAGATCTCGCGGCGGTGCAGCTCGGCAGTGAGCACGATGTGTGTGTCGAGCAAGCGCGGTTCGGTGAGCGACGCGTCAAACGTCTGCCGCTGCCCCGACAGCCGCGCGATGAACATCCCCGACAGTCCAAACCCCAACAAGTTTCGGTCGCCTGCGAGGCCCACGAGGATGAAGCCCTCACCTCCGCGCGTCGCGTCGTATGCGGGTGCGATGGACAACAGCCAGGTCTGCGCCTCCACCACGGTGACCTCGACGTCCGCGATGTCGGGGGTGGGCCCCATCACGGCGCGCACGCTGGCGCTTTGAAAAAACCCGCTGCGCATCAACAGGCGCTCGCTTTCTTTGGTGGCGGCGTGGTCGTAGGGTTTTCCTTGTTGCACCACGACGTCGCGACGGATGACGGACTCGCGCGTGCCTTTGTTGCCGACCACGCGCACGTCACGCACCAGCGGCGCCGGCCCCGCAATAAATTTCAGCGTCAACACGACGGCGCGGTGCTGGTCGTTTTTCGACGGCGGCGGCGCAGGCACCACCGTTTGTTCGAAGCGCGCGAACGGATGCCCTTGATAGCGCAGGGCATCCAGCAGCTTGTCCGCCTCGGTCTGCACGGCCACGAGATCGCACACGGCGCCATCTTTGATCGAGATCTCGTCGCGCATGCGTTTGACGTCGCTGTCTTTGGGGATGTCGCCGGTGAAGCGCAGCTCGGCCAATTCGTATTGCGGGCCCTCAAACACGCTCATCGTGACCGACAAGCCGCCCAGCGATTGGTCCGCGGCCACTGTGGTGTCGAGCACGCGCGCTTCTAAATACCCCTGCTTGTAGAAGTTGGCGACGACACGCTGCGCGTCTTGGTCGAGGTAGGGGCGGTGAAAAAATCCCGCCCGCGTGAACACACCGAGAAGCTCCGGTGGCCGTGAAAACAGCCCTTCTTTGAGGTCACGCTCCGACACGTGTTGCTGGCCCAAGATTTTAACGCGTTTGAGCTCAGCGCGCTCGCCAGCGTGAATCTTGAAGACCGCGTTGGTGCCGCCCAGTGGCAAGGGCACCACTTGCACAGCGACGCTCGCCGTCAAAAAGCCACGGTCTTTGAACTGCGCTTCGATGCGCGCTGCGTCG
>JAYTVG010001082.1:0-2906 GCA_043744135.1 Deltaproteobacteria bacterium
GTGACTGGCGAGCGCGTCATGCACTTCATCGACGTCGACGCGCGCGCGGACACCGACAGCCGCGAAGCACTGATCATGCGCACGCTTGACGCGCTCAAACCAGAGCACCGCTACATCGTCGCCATCTCGGGCGTGCAGGCAAAAGATGGCGCGCTACGGATCCCCGCAGCGTTTTTACGTCTGCGTGACGACGACACCGCGCGCGACCCGAAGCTTGCGACGCTCGCTGCGCACTACCAGCGCGATATCTTTGCGCGCATCGAAGCGGCCGGCATCAAACGCGGCGCGCTGCAGTTGGCGTGGGACTTCACGACAGCCAGCACCGCACGCGCGACCTCGGATCTGCTCAGTGTGCGCGCGCTGGCGCTCGAGTGGCTCGATACGCACGCGCCCACCGTCACCGTTGACACCGTCTTTGAGGGCGCCACGTTGGCGAGCGTCCTTGACGACGACAGCGGCCAAACGTGGCGCTACGTCAAAGGCACCATCACGGGACCGTTGATGCTCGCGCAAGATGCATCTGGTGCGCTGCTAGCGCGTGGCCCGCAAGGTGACGTCGTGCAAAACGGCACGCTGACGTTTCCTTTCGTCGCAGCCATCCCCACCGCCGTGCTGCGTGCATCGACACCCGCGCAGGTGGTCGCGTTTGGCCACGGCTTTTTCGGCAGCCGCAGCGAGCTGGAGGAATCTCAGATTCGTGCGATTGGCACGCACGCGCAAGCGGTGATGATCGCGATTGACTGGCAAGGCATGAGTGAAGCCGACATCGGCTCCGTGGTGACGTCGGTGGGCGGCGAGGTGTCGCGTAGCGTCGAGTTTGGCGATCGCGTGATGCAAGCGATGTCGAACTGGTTGGTGGTGACAAAGGCGGTGACCAGCGGCGTGTTCGCGCAGCAGTCGGCGTTTTTACGGCCGGACGGTTCCGCCACCATCGACGCTGCGACGTCGGTGGCGTTTGTCGGCATCTCGATGGGGCACATTTTGGGCGGCACGCTCGCAGCCCTCGACCCCAACATCGATCGCGTGGTGTTGCAGGTGGGCGGCGCTGGCTTTTGCACGCTGATGTTTCGAGCGCGACCGTTTGAGCGTTTCTTGGCGCTGTTAAACTTGTCGCTGCCTGATGCGCTCGATCAGCAAAAGCTCTCGGCCATGATGCAAACCCAGCTCGACCGCATCGATCCCGCCACCTACGCGCCGTACGTGCTCGGTGGCGAGCTGCCGGCTGGCCCAGCCAACAACTTCGCGCAGCGCCGTGTGCTGATGCAGATGGGCATCGGCGATGCGCAGGTGCCAAACCTCGGCACGCAGCTGCATGCACGCTTGCTCAAGCTGCCGCTGCTGACGCCGCACGCGGCCAGCGTCGTTGATGTGTTGACGGCCGATCTCCCCACGCAGCCCTTCCCCGTCAGCGGCTCGGGCTTGAGTGTGTTTTCGTTGGGCGTGGATCCCGAGTTTTACCGCCGCGCGCAGCCCGCCGACGACGACAACGTGGTGCACGATGGCCTGCGCAAACAAGCTGAGGTGCTGCAGCAGCAAGCGACCTTCATTCGCACCGGCGTGATCTTAAACCCCTGCGAGGGAGAATGCCTGCTTGCGCCATAACCACAAGACACGTCGTCAATCGGGCGTGATCGGTGTTGGCGTCGCGCGCCGCGTCGCCGCGAACTGTGATGCGTACGCCGCCGCCACAGCAAGCGCGAGCAACGTGACCACGACGCCAGCTGCGATGAGCGCGGGCCGCGAGCCACCGGCAGGCTTGTGCGTGGTCGCGATGGCGTGTCGCGTGCTTGGCGTCAGCGCCGGCCGCGAACGCCCGGCTGGCTCAAACGGCGCGCTCGGCTCCGGGGCCAGTTGCACGGTGCGAGGGGCCGGCGACGAGGGCACCGAGATTTCGGGCTCGCTGTCGCCCTTGCGCACGCGCTCACGAATGCGCCGGCCGCGCCCGGTGGCGCCACGCGAGCTGACCGGAGACTGCGCGTTGTTGAACTCGAGCGGGTCGGCAAACCCCGCAACCAACTCATCCGCGGCAGCAGCCGCGACCGCGTCATAGGCAGGGTCGCCGGGAGCGGGCGGAAGTTTGGCACCGCGTGCGGGTACGGTCTCGTCGAGGATCTGGTCCACAGCGCCAAGCGAGCTTGGGGCTGGCTGTGGGTACGCGCTCGGTGGTGCCGCGCTGCTGGGTGTCGCAAAGGGCGCGCAGGGCTCAAAGCCGACGACGCGCTCAAGGCGCTGCAACAACTGCGCGTCATGAGGCGCGAGCAACAGCGCTTCGCGCGTGAAGCGCAACAACGCCGGCACGCTGCGTAGGCTCGCGGCGTGGTCGATCAATTGGCGGGCGATGGCGATGTCGGGATCGTCATCGATCTCGCGCAGCAAGCGTTCCTGCTGCGGCGTCGACGGTGCGTCAAAGCGAAAACCATATTCCGCAGTGAGCTCCTCAAGCGTTTGCGCGACGTCAGGTGAGCCCGGGTCGAGCCATGCGGCGCAGTGGAATCGATACGCAGCCTCAGCAGGCTCAGGCGGCGCCTTTTCAAACGCGACGGCGCCGTGCGCCACGTGCAAGCGCGCCTCCGCCGTGCGCAGCTCGCTGACCACGCCAGCGGTGTCGGTCAACGCGCGCGCCAGCGCACCGGGCGCGCGCCGTTTGATGAGCGTCGCCATCGGCGCCAGCCGTTTGCGCGCTTCCTCCGCTGAACGCACGCGCTTGTCGGGGTCACGCTCGAGCAGCGCGTCGATGAGGTCAGCTACCGCCGTCGGGACGGTGGGGTTATAGTGGTAGACGCTCGCGCGGCGACCACGCGCGATGTTCATCATGGTTGCAGGCGCCGTCTCGCCGACAAACGGGTTGACGCCCGCCAACAGCTCGTAAAACACGATGCCTGCGCCGTACAGGTCGGAGCGTGCGT
>JAYTVG010001083.1:0-9776 GCA_043744135.1 Deltaproteobacteria bacterium
GCCGACAACAGCGCGTCGAGCAACACATCTTTGAGCAGTCCAGCCGACAGCGCCGACAACCCGAGGTGCTCCATCTTGCTGCCCAAAAACGCATTCCAGTCGCCTAGCGTTCCTTGTCCCAGTGGTGCCGCGAGCGCCTGTTTCAACCAGGCATTTTCCGTCAGCACGGAGCGCAGTGCCGCGGGATTTGCGACGTCGAGCCAGACGGCTGGCGCGTCGAGGTCGTCAACCGCTAAGGACTCCACGGTGTTTTCCGGCGGGATCACCTGGCTGACGTCGTCGTCGTGTGCCGCGGCACTTGCAGTCGACGCTTGCGGTGCCAGCGCATCCGCTTCGCGACCCGGACGATGGCTCAGCGCATACGCCAACACGGCGCCCATAAAAACCACGCCAACAGCGGCGAATACGAGGTTGGTCCTTGAGGCTGGGGCATCATTCATGGCGTTGTCCTAGGCGAGCGGGCGCGTGCGCTGCGTGGTTTGCGTCAGTCATTGCGTCCACTCCTTAAAGCGAAAAAATCCAACGAAGTTTGCGTTGTCTGCTGTTGGTCGCCAGGCGCGTGGTGCGTCAGTCATCAGCTCCAAAAGCGCGCCCGAGCGTACGGCGGCGCCCGGTTCGCCGGGGTGGTACACGACGCGAATCGACGCGTCGTGCGCGCTGGCCCCGCGACTGCTGGGCTCCGCCACGACGGCCAACATCAGGTGCCACGCGACGTCACCGTCACCATCGTCTTGTCGATACGCCAGCACATCGCCCGTGCGCAGCTGTGCGCGCGCGACGTCATCGCGCCCAATGGCGAAAAACGAGCGCGCAATGAGCGTTTGTGCATCCGCGAAGTCGGCGGGCACGCCGGCGTTATTTTCAAACAAGGGCGTAGCTAAGCGAGCAGGGCGCAAGGCTTTGTAGGCGCTTTTGTAAGCGAAGCGAACGAGGCCAGCGCAGTCGCGTTGCTTTGGGTTCCACGCGGGGTCTTCGCGGCTCTGTTGCGCGAGCGCGACCTCGGCGACAACCGTGCGCAGCAGGTCATCACCGGGTGCCGCCAACGCGACGTGCAACAAAAATAGCGGCGTGATCATTCGTCGTAGCCCCCACCGTCGCCACCTGCGCTGTTGAACGCTTTGGTCGCGGCCTCCAGATTGCTCGGCCAGCCCTTGGCCCCCTTCGCGGGCGGCAGATCCGCGCTTGGCACATACACCGACGCGCCAGCTTGCGTGATCATGACCCAAGCCAACACGCGCGTCGTGCCGGGTGCTGCGAGCGGGATCTTGACCGTGCGACGCAGTTCCTTCGGCGTGCTTTCGTTGACGATCAAGTTGAGGTTCGCTTGCGTATGCGCCTTGTCGCCGCTTGGCCAATAGTTGGTGGTGATGGCGTAAACGCCGCGTGGAGGTGCGCGGTGGATGTACAGATAGGGACCGTAGCCGGGTTGATCGAAGCTATCGGACTGTTCGTTCAAAAAAAACGTACCGCCGCTTGGGCTCTGCGTGCGTGCCCAGTAGACATGCTGCATTTTGGTGGTGTCGATGACGTTGTCTTTGACGCTGTCGTCGGTGGGCTCGTAGATATGCAGGTCCGTGTACACCCCATCGGTGTCGCTGGTTAAGATCACCTTCAGCGGCACTGCGGGCGCCTGCACGTACGTGGTTACTTGCGTGCTCGCGGTGCCGGCTTTGTTGGTGGCCATCGCGGTGACGACGTTTTTTCCAGACGCGGCGGGAAATGCGCGCGAAAAGTGCCCGTTGTTGGTGCGCAACAAATACCGATCGCCGTTGATGCTCAACGTGATTGGGTCCACGGTGACGTCGCTGACCGTGCCGCTCACCTGCAACATGCGCGTCACCGACCAGCCACCTAGCGGTGATGTCAAGTTCACCTCGGCGAGCTTTTGCCCGGTGCCGATCGGCACGCCCGTGAGTGTCTCTTTGGTCGCCGTCGTGGGGGATGACGCGTCTTCGTCTTGCGCAGCCAGCACGGTACAAAATGTGAACGCGATGGCCGAAGCGAGCATGTGCACCTCGCTGTTGTCATAGCGCAACCAGTTCGTTCGCGTCACGATTCCTCAAACATGCGAAACCGCTGCACAACGCCCCGATTCAGCGCTTGAGTTCCAACGTCACCAAGAAGTTGAACTGCGTGTTCACGCTGCGAGTCAGCTGCCCTTTGAGCTTGGGGCGCAGTTCTGCTTCGAGTGCGTCGAGGTCTACGGCTTCGCAGCGCAGATCGACCGTTAGCGCGTCGCCATCACGGTAAATCGGAAACTCCCCGCACGCGTGCGGTTTGAACTCCGTGCCGTACACATCGCAGGACTTTTTTGTATTGTAGGCGGGGCACGGCGCACCGTGCGCGTAAAACATTCCGTGGGACTCTTTGAGGTGGGCCTGCAGGTGCGCTGGCGCAGTTTCCTCGTGCAGCGCGGCCGCAATCGCCTGCTTGGTGCCCTTGATTTGGTACAGGCGCTGCGCCTGCTTCCACGTCATGTCGAGCACCACCGTATGCAGGGCGCAACACGGCTGACTGCACGCCACACAATGCGGGATCACCACGCGCGCTTCGTAGGCCTTGGCCGCGCGCACGAGGTGGTCGAGGGGCCGCACCTACGCGCCCCGCAACACCGCGAGCACCGCGTCGGTCTGTCGGCGCATCAGCGCGGCATCCCCGCGCGACTCGACGTTGACGCGCACCACCGGTTCGGTGTTTGACGAGCGCACGTTCACCCGCCAGTGCGCGTGCTGCAGACTCAATCCGTCGGTGGTGTCGACGTCCGCACCGGGACCAAACGCATCACGCACCGCAGTGATGGCGCGTTTGGCGTCGGGCAACGTCAGGTTGATCTCGCCGCTGGCGGGATACTGCGCTTGCATCGCCCCCACGAGGTCCTTCAGTGAGCGTTTCGTGCGCGACATGATGTGCAGCAACAGCAACCATGGAATCATGCCGGAATCGCAATACGCGAAGCGGCGAAAATAGTGGTGCGCGCTCATCTCGCCACCATAAACCGCGTCCTCTTTGCGCATGCGCTCCTTGATGAATGCATGTCCGGTCTTACACAGCACAGCATGCCCGCCCGCGCGGGTGACAAGGTCGATGGTGTTCCACACCAGTCGCGGGTCATGCACGACGCGTCCTCCGGGGTCGCTGCCGAGCAGCTCAAGCGCGAACAACCCCACCATGTAGTAGCCCTCGACAAACGTGCCGTCGTTGTCAAAAAAGAAGCAGCGGTCGTGGTCGCCGTCCCACGCGAAGCCCACGTCCGCGCGCTGCGCCACGACGACGTCCGCGGTGGCGGCGCGGTTTTCTTGCAGCAAGGGGTTGGGGACGCCATGCGGAAACGCGCCGTCTGGATCAAACTGCACGCGCGTGACTGACAAGGGCAAATGCGCAAGCACGCGATCGACAGCGAGCCCCGCGCAGCCGTTGCCTGCGTTCATCACCACGCGAAACGGTGCCATCGCGCTGACGTCGACGTACGACAGCAGATGTTGGGTGTACGCATCCCACACGTCGCGCGTTTCATGCCGGCCATTCGCGGCGCATTGCGCGTAGCCACGCTCGGCGCGTTGCTCGATGTCTTTGAGTCCCGAGTCGCCAGAGACGGGTACGCTCCCGCGGGTGACGAGCTTCATGCCGTTGTAGTCAGCGGGATTGTGGCTAGCCGTCACAGCAATGCCACCGTCGACGCCCTCGGCTTGCAGATGGGCGGTGGCGAAATAGACCAGCTCAGTGCCGCACAGGCCAATGTCGACGACGTCGGCGCCGCCTTGGCGGATGCCTTCGATGAGCGCGTGCGCGATCGACGGCGACGACAAACGCATGTCGCGCCCCACCACCACGCGCTTGGCGCCAAAGCCCTCGACGTACGCTCGGCCGACGTTGCGCGCGAGCTCTTCGTTGAGCTCACTTGGGACGCGACCGCGAATATCGTAGGCCTTAAAACACGACAAACTCATGACGACTCCCGGTCAGCGTCGCTTAAGGATTCCACCAACCGCTTGAGATCTTCCGCGCGATCTTTGTGCGCCACCAACGTGCGCTTGCCGACGCGCACCACCACCAGATCGCTGACGCCCAGCAGCGCCACAAGCTCGTCCGGCTCATTGGACCACACGACGTTGTCGTGCGCTTGGACCGCGACGATGCGGCCGTTGTGCGCGTTGTTGGCCGCGTCGTGAGGCAGGTGGTCTTTGAGTGCGGGGAAGCTGCCGACGTCGCTCCATTGAAACACCGCGCGCACGCATCTAACGTCGCGGGCTTTCTCCATGACGCCAAAGTCGATTGATGTTTTGTGCAACCGCGCGAACGCTTGCACGAGTGGCACCTCACCACGCACTGCTGGCGCGAGCGCGTCGACGTGTGCCGGCAAAGAGCGCTTGAGTTCCACGAGGATGCTGTCTACGCGCCACACAAACATGCCCGAGTTCCACAAAAATGTGCCGCGCGCGACGAAGTCTTCGGCGACGTCACGCGGAGGCTTTTCAACAAAGCGTACGAGCCGTTCGTCGTCACCCGTGCCGGCGAGTTGCAAATAGCCAAAACCAGTGGCCGGGTAGGTCGGCACGATGCCAAATGTGTAAAGCGCACCGGACGCACGAGCGCCGTCGGCGGCGCGCACCAATGCGTCGGTGAACGCTGCTGTGGGTGAAATGATGTGGTCGCTCGTGAGCACCGCCATCACCGCGCCCGGTACGGCAGCCTCGATCACGAGCGCCGCCCACGCGATCGCTGCGGCGGTATCTTTGCGCTCGGGTTCCGCCAAAATGTTGTCGCGTGCCACTTCCGGCAGCTGTGCTCGCACGGCGTCAGCGATCGCTGCGCTGGTGACGACGTAGACGCGCTCGGGCGGCACAATGCTGCGGATGCGGTCGAAGCTCATCTGGAGCAGTGTCCGGTCGCCAGTTAACGCCAACAACTGCTTCGGTCGGGCCGCTGTCGACGCCGGCCAAAAGCGTGTGCCCGCGCCGCCCGCCATGATGACGACGACGAGGTCGGCGACGAACGTGTGCGCCGCGGCCACTTAAAACCACCCCTTGCGTTTGAAATACACGACGAAGCCGGCGAACACGGCGGCCATCACCAACAGTACCGCGGGGTAGCCCATCCAATGGTGCAACTCAGGCATGTGCTCGAAGTTCATGCCGTAGACGCCGGCGATAAACGACAGCGGGATGAAGATCGTCGAGATGATGGCGAGCACCTTCATGATCTCGTTCATGCGGTTGGCCAGCGCCGAGTGGTACGTCTCAAGCATGGACTGCAAAATTTCGCGCTGCACTTCAATGGTCTCAGTCACCTGCAAGACGTGATCGTAGACGTCGCGCAGGTAGACTTGTGTGCCGTCGCTGATCAAGTCGTGGTCGTCGACGCGCGACAGCGTGCCGAGCAATTCGCGGGCGGGCCAAATCGCTTTGCGCAAGTAAAGCGCCTCGCGCCGCAACGTGTGCATTTCCTTGGCGTCGACGCGCACCGCGTCGTGACCCATGTCGGTCTCAAGTCTCTCGATAAGATCCCCCATGGCGTCAAGCGCGACGAAGTAGTGGTCGACAATCGCGTCGACGAGGCGATACGCCAAATAGTCGGCCTTCGCCTTGCGCACCCGCCCCAGCTTGTTTTTGATGCGGTCGCGCACAGCGTCAAACACGTCACCGACACGCTCTTGAAACGTGATGACGAAGTTTTTGCCCAACACCATGCTGATTTGTTCGACGACGATCTGCTCGCGCTGGGGGTCGTAGTCGAGCATCTTGAGCACCAAAAAAATGCAGTCGTCATACTCCTCAAGCTTCGGACGTTGACCCACGTTCATGACGTCTTCGAGCACAAGCGGATGCAGCCCGAACGCTTGACCGAGGCCCTCGATCGCCGCACCTTCATGAATGCCGTCGACGTTGATCCACGTGACGGTGTCGCGGCCGGGGAATTCGCGGCAGCTGGTGAAATCCTTGAGCTCCCGTTGCGAGTACACATCTTCGTCGTATTCGATGACGGTGAGCTTCGCTGCGTCGCGCACGCGCTCACCGATATGCTGCAGCGTGCCCGGTGGCGTGGCGCGCCGGTGCGACTGCTTGAGGTTGGTGCGCGCTGACATTGCGGAAGCCTACTTCCATGCACTGGGCGCGTGTGCAAGCAAGTTGCATGAGCCGCAATCTGTGACGCTAGCCAACCCCACTGTTTGTCTCCCACGATCGATGCTTGGGCTCAGCGGTGGCGGTTTGCGCTGGGTGCCGGCAGCGGCGTGCTGGTTTGCGATCGCGGCGTGCGATCGGCCCCAGTCGCACGTTCACGACGCGGGCAGCGCCGTCAAAGACGTCAGTGCCCCGGCGCTCAAGCGACCGCCCTTCCCCAACATGGCATCGGCCGCGTTCGGCCAAGACGAGCTCGCGAAGCGGCTGGCAGCGTTGCCACCCGCGCTCGCAGGCGCGCTAGCGCCAACGCTGGACCAAGTGCTCGACGCCATCCATGAAGTCTCGCTCGACAGCGAGCGCAACGCCGGCGACCTAGCACTCGGCGCGCTGCGGGCCGCGAGCTCGAAGCAAGCGCGCGGGACATTGACGGCGCTGTTCGCCGCGACCTTGGTGCTCGATCCTCATGTGGAAGGCTACAAAGACCGTGTCACCGACGCGTTTGGCATCGCAGCCTACGCGGGGAGTCTCGACGCCACCGACAGCTTGGGGCAAGCAGCACGCGCGCTGGTCAGCAGTGCAGCGGGTGCGCGCGCGCAGGCGTTGGCACTGGCAAAAGTCGTCGTGTCCATCAAAGACGTCAACCCACAAACGCGGTTGTTTTTGGCGCTCACGCACAAAGCCGCGGGCGACACCGACATCGACAGTGTCGTCGACGAACTCACGCTGGCGCTCCAACAGCGCCCGAGCAGCCCGCGTGTGCGCGCGGCGCTCGCCGAGGCGTATTTGGATCTCGGCATGGTGAACGAGGCCATCGTCACCGCGACCGCACCGCAGCTGAAAAGTTCCGTGCCGTGGCTCAACGCCATCGCTGGGCGCGCGCAAGTGATCGCGGGACAAACCGCCGCCGGCATCGGCAAGTTGCGCGAGGCAGAGCGCACCGTCGACGAATCCCGTCGTGGCGACGTCATGTACTGGCTTGGGCGCTCACTCACGCAAGGCGACACGTGGGCGACTGAAGTGCCACCGCTGGCCGCAGCACTCACGACACGCGCAGGCTACGTCAAAGAAGCGCGCACGCTTGAGGCACTCGTGCAACTGCTCAACGGCGACACCGCGGGCGCCGGTAAAACGCTCGAAGGCTTGACGCAAGGGCCGGCGCAGCTGGCTGTCGACGTGGACGTGACGTGGTTGACGCTGGACGTGTGTGCAGCTCTCGGCGACGCAGGTTGCGTCGAACGCCTCGGCGCGCGCGCGGTGCGCCTCGATGGCGACGTCGCACGCTTGGCGCGCGCGCGCGTGTTGGTGGTAAAACGCGCGCGGCCCGCGCCCGTCGATGGTGGCACCGTCGTCGTTAACGCAGTGACTCTCGAGCGCGAAGCGCATCGTCTGTCGCCGTTTGATGCGCAGTTGGGCGCCGCGGTCGGCGAGCCCACGCAAACGGGTGGGGCTGCTGCGGCGACTGCGGTGCGAGCGGCACGCAAGGCGCTGTTGCGCGGTGGCCCGAAGCTCGCGCGCACGCTGCTTGAGCCGCGCGCATCGACGTGTCGCATCTGCGCCGCGGTGCTCTCGGCTGCGTTTGTGAATCGAGAAGCGATGCCGTGGGCGTTAAAGTCCCTCGCGATGGCGACGCAAACGCCGCTCGCGGACGCAGACCTGATCACGGTGATTCACGCGCTCGGCGCTGCACCCACTGCCGAAGCCGTGGCCGCGCTCGACACGTTAAGCAAGGCCAGCAGCAGTGCAGATGTGACGCGCGCAATTGCAAACGCACGCGCGGACCATCGCGATCCTGATGCGCGCCGGCGCCGTGATGTCGGTGCTGACGTCGACCAGGGCGCGGTGGCACCCGATCGTCCGCAAGACGGCGCCCCGACGCCGACGGGTGCGCCGTGATGCGGGCTGTGCTCTTCACGGCGGTGCTGCTCGCGGGTGCGGTGCCGGCGCGCGGCGACGTGTCAAAAACGACGCCCGCGTTTGGGCCGTTTGATGCTGGTGAACAACGCGTGGTCAAACGCCAAGGAACCGCGGGCACACCGCGGCGCGCGCACCCGCGTGTCGGTGCGGCCGACAAGGTCCCCGGTGAAGGACCGCCGCCGCCGGCGCTGCGCGATGACCCGGACCTGCCCGAGGGCGCGCTTGCTGCCAGCAACGTCGTAGGTGCGTCGCTGTCCGCCAACCCATTGTTTTTGGCCGCGCTGATTTATTCGAACTTGCTCACCAAGGTCGACGGGCCGCGCTGCCAGCACTACCCAACGTGCTCGCGCTTCGCGAACCAAGCCGTCGCCAAACACGGCGCCATCGGCATCTTGATGGGCCTCGATCGCGTGATTCAACCGGGCGAGTCGAGCGCGCTGCGCATCTTGCCTGAGTTGCGCATGGCGGATGGCGGCAGTCGCCACTACGATCCCGTTGACAACTACGAGTGGTGGCACGCGGAGTTGTTCACGGGTTTTCCGCTCGCGACCGCGGAGCAACCGCTCGCGCTGCCGACAATTCATCGACCTTGGGAGATGAACCATACAATTCCAGCCCAAGCGGACGGGCAAACACCGTCCTTGCATCCTGAAAAAAAGAGCACGCCATGATCGCAGCCCTCAACTTCGTTGCCTCCCACTTGCTCGCGGCGCAGCTCAGCGTGCAGCCCACCCCCGTCGCACCCGTCGCACCCGTCGACGCTGCGATGCAACAAGACGCGGCACCCGTCGAGCCCACTGCTGCGCCTGCCGACGCCGTTGACCCGAGCGCACAACAAGCGCTCGCGTTTGGTGATCACTTGTTTTCCGACGGCGACTGGTATCGCGCCATCACCGAATATCGCCGCTATCTGTACGTCGTGAAGGGCCGCTCAAACGAAGCCCCGCGCGTCGCCATGGCCATCGGGGAAGCGCTGTTGCGGGGAGAGCAATACGACGCCGCCGGCCGCCAGCTAGATGGTGTCGCTCAGCGTGCGGCCACCACGGACTTGCGCCGCGATGCGTTGTTCGCAGCAGGTCGCGCGTACTTGCTCGACAGCCGTCCTGAACTCGCCAAGCCGCGATTTCGGTTGCTGGTGGAGGACAAAGAAGCCGACGACAAACTCAAAGCGCACGCGACCTGGCTGTTGGCGTGGGGTCATTTTGACGCGGGCGAACTGACGGAGGCGCGGGCGTATTTTCAGCGTTTGTCGCAGCAACGATCGGGCTTTGAAAAAGACGCTGCCGGCATCCTCGATCGCATCGATCACAAAGACGACGTGGCGCTGAAAGATCCGCTGCTCGCCGCCGTGCTCTCCGGGATTCCGGGCCTGGGTCACGTGTACTTAGGGCAATACGCCGTCGGCGCGACGTCGTTTGTCTGGAACGCGATCTTCATCGCCGCTATCGTGCACGCCATCATCGTCGGCGACTACGGCGTCGCGGTGCTGCTGAGCTTCGCGGAGCTCGGCTGGTACTCCGGCGGTATCTTTGGCGCGGTGGCAGGCGCGTACCGCCACAACCGCGACGCCGTGCGCAACTGGCGCGACGACGTGCTCGCGAGCTACGGGCAGCGGCGCGAACTGCCCGAGATGAAAGACGTGCAACAAGCGCCGCCAGGAACGATGCTGCGCTTCAGTGGCGGGTTTTGACGTCGTGGCGCGCTGGTGGCTCGCGGCAGCAGTGTGCGCTGCCCTCGGTGCGG
>JAYTVG010001084.1:0-2905 GCA_043744135.1 Deltaproteobacteria bacterium
CGAGGAGTTGCATTGTTCATCTCCCAAGGTCGATGAATTCGCCGACCTGCCGCCCACCGATCCGCTACCAGCGCCGGTGCCGCCTCGCTACGCGTCGCTCGATCCGGCAATGCCGGCCCCGGCCGCGCGCGCACCGACCCGCGCAATCGCGCGCTCAACCACCGGCCCGCGTGCCTCCGGCGGTGCGTGGGCGTCCCTCGCGGTTGTTGCGGTTGCCGTCGTGCTCGGCGCGGTGGCGTCGATGAAACGGCCGCCAACTGTGGGCCCGCCCAGCTGGGAAGTGCCAGCGCAAAACGCGCTGCGCGCCACGACAGCGCCCGCCGAGGTGGTCGCGTTTGTCGCGCGCGTCGGGCAGAAGCTCGTCACGGACAACCACCTTGGCGCGCGCGCGTTTTTGCTGTCGCTCGACGACGACCCAGCGTTGTACGTGCTGCCCTGCAGCGTGGTTGTCAGCGTCGGCTTGCTGTCGCGACTCACGACCGAGTCCCAGCTCGCGGGAGTGCTGGCCTTAGGCCTCGCGCACGTCGAGCGCGCCGATCCCGCGGCCGCCTATGCCGCCACGCCGGGCGCCGACGCGCTGCTGCACGCAGCACCCGACGCCGCCCTTGCGCTCGCAAAGCGCATCGGCGCGCATCCGTCGACCCGCGAGGCTGCCAACGACGTCGATGCGCGCACCGTGAAGCTGTTGGCCGCGTCGGGGTATCAGCTGACGGGGCTGCTTGATGCGTGGGGGCGTTTGTCGCGCACGCAAGTGGGACTCGCAAACCCTGGGCCCCCGGATCGCCGGCGGCAGCTCATGGGCCACATCGGGCGGGCGGCACCCGGCACCCGCGTCGGCGCCGAAGCCTACGCGACGTCGGTTGTGGAGCAGCTCGCGCGGCGGGCGACGGCGCACTGACCCACCGACATCACTGCGCGTGGGTGGGAGCCCTACACCGACATACACGACGCCCAGTGTCGTAGTCACTCCGCGCGCGCAGTTGCTGCGGGGTGTGGCAAGCTTCGGCCGTGTTTGCGCGCTTCTCCGTTTTGATCGGTGCGATCGCCTTGTTGTCGGGCGGTGGTCTCGGCGTGGGTTACGCGGTGCGCGATGCGCGTGAGCGGCACACGCCGATTGTGCTTACCCAGTTCATGCAAGCGGCCGACGACGTGGTGCAGACGCTGCAGGCTTCGCAGCCGGCGAGCGTGCCCACGTGCCCAAGTGTGACGGCGGTTGAGCCTGCGTGGATGGACGCGGGTCCGCTGGCACCCGCTGTCACGCCGGTCACGCCGTTGTCGCTGGAGCGCCGCGTGGTGTTTTGGAGCCGCGTGTGGGGCGAGATGCCCGACAACACCCACTTGCTCGTCGACCAACGGCGACCTTGGGTGGTTCACGCGGAGGTCGATTGCCGCGATTTGTACGCGGAACAACCCGCTGACGCGGCCAAGGCATCGTGCGGAATGCGCATCGCGGGCGCACGCAAGACGGCTATCACCAAGCTCAAAAAGCATTGGAGCGCGCCTGCCATCCTGCGGCGCTATGATGGCGACCGCGCGCTCGCGAAAACGGCCGACGACAACTTCATCGCGATCCAGGGCCGAAAAGATGCGCTCACGCGTGCGAAAGATCGCGCAGCGGCACACTTGGGGCACACCGAAGGCCTGTTCGCGATGATGCAGGTGCCGCGTATTTACGCGCGCGCGGCCATCGTGGAGAGCTTGTGGCGGCCTGAGGCCTTGTCGAGGTCGGGTGCGGCGGGCGCCTACCAGTTCATGCCGCGCACGGGCGCACAGTATCTTCAGGTGCAAGACGGTGTCGTCGACGAGCGCTTGGACCCGCTGCGCGCGTCGTACGCTGCCGCTCGCTATATGCACGATATGCAGCGCCAATTGCAGCATTGGCCGCTCGTCATCACCGCGTACAACACCGGCCCTGCGCGCCTGAAACGCGTCATGCAAGCGCGAAAGACCCAAGACCTCGGCAAGATTGCGGACGCGGGCGACTTTGGTGAATTCGGCTTCGACGGGCAAAACTACTACGCGCAGATCGTGGCGATCGGCCGGCTGACGTTGGCGGAACCGTTTGAGCCCGTGCCCATCACGGGCCGCGCGTTTCGCCTCAACGAGGCTGCGCGCTTTGCTGACGTCGCCGCTTGCAACGATGTGCGCCCCGACATCTTAGCGCTCGCCAATCCCGCCCTGCACGACGACGTCATCGCCGGCAAGACGGATGTGCCCAAAGGCTACGTGACATATCTGCCAGACGCGCGCGCCCAAACCGCGTTCGCTTTGCAACCGCGCTGAGCGCCGGCACGCGAGCTGCGCGTCGGGAGCTTGCACACGCCCGCGGAGTTGCCATGATGTGCGCATGACCGATTCAGCACGCCTCGATTCCGCCCGCCTCAGCGACCACGCGAAACCGCAGATGGCTGCGTATCACCAAGACTTTGTCGACGAGGTGAAAGCCTTGGTCGCGCAAAACGACGTCGTGGTGGTCGGCATGGGGCAAAATCCGGTCGTTAGGAAGGCTCGCAAACTGTTGGACAGCGCGGGCATCAAATACGCCTACATCGGACACGGCAGCTATTTGTCAGGCTACCGTCGTCGCCTCGCGATCAAGTTGTGGAGTGGCTGGCCGTGGTTTCCACAGGTCTTCGTCAAAGGGCTGCTGCTGGGCGGCGCCAAAGAAGTTGAGCTCGAGCTGACCGACGGCGCGCTCAAAAAACGCCTCGAGCCCTAGCACCTCGACGCAGAGCTTGCGCGCCTCGACCTGCATTGTTCATCTCGCAAGGTCGGTGAGTTCCGTTGTTCACCTCCCAAGGTCGGTGAATCTCGTTGTTCACCTCCCAAGGTCGGTGAATCTCGTTGTTCACCTCCCAAGGTCGGTGAATCTCGTTGTTCACCTCCCAAGGTCGGTGAATCTCGT
>JAYTVG010001085.1:0-9767 GCA_043744135.1 Deltaproteobacteria bacterium
TGCACCCTCGCGCACGCCGCTTTGACGTCGACCGCGGCGACGCGCGACGCCGCGCGTGAGTTGTCTGCAGCGCTGGTGGCGTTGGCAAACCCCGTGCTGCGCGCTGAGCACTACTACGACGCCGAGGACTACAAAGACGACGCGTGCGCGCTAGCACGACAGCTGCACGCGCCACTGCTTGAAGGCTTCGCACGTGTGCAGCGCGCGTACGTGACGCTCGCCGCTGGACAACGTGCCCTCGTGCAAGCGACCGCGCCTAGCGACGCACGCTTGGCGGGATTGCGCACCGTGTTGGACGCTGCGGTGGCGCTCGGCGACGTGATCCCTGCCGACAAACGCCGCGCGGCGGTCGACGCGTTTTCGACTGCGGTCAACGCCAACGCACTGGGCGCGCAGTTTTTGGACACCATCGACGATCTCAAACGCTGGGCGCGCAGCACCAACGACATGCGCTTAGATGCGCGCCAAGGGCAAGTGTTGTCGTCGACGGTAGATGCGCTCGACCGAATGCTCAGCCAGCCTTAACATCGGCGCGTGCGCAAGCGTGGTTGGCGTTGACGCGCGTCGCTTGCGGAGGCAGACGGTGGCCTACCCGGAGGATTTGATGCTCAGCCTCGCATTCGCCCTGATCGCTAGCACCACCACCACCGGGTCCGGCGTCGTCACGGCCCAGACGCGACCGCTGGCAGCATTTCACGCGGTGAAAATCCAAGGTTCGTTCGCGGTGGAGCTCGTCAAAGGGGAGATCGTGCACGCGCAGGTGACGGGCGACGACAACATCGTGCCGCTCATCGTCACCGAGGTAAAAGATGGCGTGCTGACGATTGAAAGCAAAGATGGCGCGTCGTACGACAGCAAGCTAGGCGTCATCGTGAAGGTCACGGCGGCTGCGCTCGACGACGTCAGCGCACGCGGCTCGGGCAGCGTCAGTGTCGTCGACGTCGCCACGCCGGTGTGCGCGCTGTCCAACAGCGGCTCGGGCGCACTATCGTTTCGTGGCGTCGCCGATGCGCTGACGTTGACGTCCTCGGGCTCGGGCGCGGTCACGCTGGTCGGCTCTGCGAAGAGCTTGGCGGCGACTCAAGCCGGCTCGGGTGCGGTCGACGCGGGCACGCTAACGGTGGCCGACGCGACCGTGGCATTGCGCGGTTCAGGCCGGATGGTCGTCAACGCCAGCGCGCGCTTGACGGCCAGCGTCATGGGCTCAGGGCAGCTGTTGTACCTCGGTACGCCGCAGCTCACAAAGACCGTGCGCGGCAGCGGCAGCGTCGCGCCAAAGTCCTAGCCGTCGCGTGACATCGCGAGGAGTGTCGGCGTTTCACCGTCGACGGCGCTTGCGGGTGCGTCGACTTTGGGGATGAAAAGTGCGTGCGCTTGGCAATAGCTAGATGCGAGGAATCAAGTGGCGCGCGAGTTTTCGATTGGTCCCCATCGCATCAAGTCCGGCGTCATTTTGGCGCCGATGGCGAGCGTTTCGGAGATGCCGTTTCGCGTGCTCGCGCTGCAATCGGGTGCGGGCCTGGCGACCACGGAACTCATTTCGGCGAGCGGAATCTTTTATCAAAACCGGCGCACGCGTCAGTACATGACGTTTGATCGCGCAGCAGAGCAGCCCTATTCGCTGCAGCTGTTTGGCGGTGACAGCGCCGTCATGGCCCATGCTGCGCGCGCCGCATATGAGCATGGCGCCGACATCGTTGACATCAACATGGGCTGTCCTGTCAAGAAGGTGACGACGACGGGGTCGGGGTCGGCGCTGTTGTGCGACCCCAAGCGCGCAGCGGACATGGTGCGCGCGATGCGTGCCGCCGTCGACGATAAAATCCCCATCACCGCGAAAATCCGCAGCGGCTGGGACCACACCTTGATGAGCTTCAAAGATATGGCGCACCAGCTGCAAGACGCAGGCTGCGCAGCGCTCGCGATGCACGCCCGCACGCGTGCGCAAGGCTACTCGGGCCTAGCGAACTGGGACCTCATCGCCGAGCTCAAGGCGTGCACCCAAGGCATGCCGATCATCGGCAACGGCGACGTTAAGAGCCTAAGTGACGTCGAGCGCATGTTTGCGCACACCAGCTGCGACGGCGTCATGATCGGCCGCGGCGCGCTCGGCAACCCGTGGATTTTTCAAAGTGTCGTGCAGGGCAAAGAGGTCGTGCCTGCACCGGCGGAGCGTTTGGAGTTCATCGATCGCCACCTCACGATGCACATCGCGTTTCATGAGACGCTGCAAAACGACGAGGACCGTCGCGTCTTGCGCACGCCACCGGCCTACATGGCCACGCGCACCTTCCGCCAACACCTCGTGTGGTATTCGCGCGGTCTGAAGGGCGGCAAAGAGTTTCGCAAAACCGTGCTCACCATTGAAGAGCCCGAACGCGTGCGAGAGCACATCCACGCGTTTTTCGGCGCGGCAGCGACCGAAGAGCAAGCGGCCGAGGGCATCGACAACGACGGTGTCGCGTACGCGCAAGCCTTTGGCTGAGGCCCGCGTGCTAACGTGGCGCATGACCAAGACCCTCCTTCGCACCTCAACGCCGATGCTGTTGGCACTGTCGATCGCCTGCACGCCGGCCACCGACGAGCGCGCCCCCAGCGCACAAGGTGAGGGTGAAGGCGAAGGTGAGGGTGAAGGCGAAGGTGAGGGTGAAGGCGAAGGCGAAGGTGAGGGTGAAGGCGAAGGTGAAGGTGAAGGCGAAGGCGAAGGTGAGGGTGAAGGCGAAGGTGAAGGTGAAGGTGAAGGAGAAGGTGAAGGAGAAGGTGAAGGTGAAGGTGAAGGTGAAGGTGAAGGAGAAGGAGAGGGCGACGTCGCTGGCATCTACACTTTAGATTTCGCGACCGCGCTGATCGAAAACCCGCTCTCCGCCGGCGGCGTGTGGAGCAACAACACCATCGGCGTCGGTGGCAACGTCGCGCCCGGCAACATGACGAACATGCGCGTCGGGCTGGCGTCTGACGGGGCCACGGTCATCGCCATCGCCACCCATGCCGGCATCGACTACGACGACAGCTTCGCGTTTGTGCCGGGCTTTGCGGGTGACCAATACGTCGAGGCTGTGGTGTACATCGAGCCCGGCTACAACCCCAACGCCAGCGATTCAAACCACGAGCTTGAGCTGATCTTGGGATGCTCAAGTGCTGCGGGTTCACGTATCTGGAACGAATTTTTGTTCAACGCCGGCGGTGGGGTCGAGATCGTGTATCTCAATGGCGGGCCCGCGGACTTCGTCAGCATCGGCAACGTCGGTGGCGTCACGTCGGGCCCACCGCAAGATGGTGACGTCGTGCGTGCAACCAAAGTCGGCAATGTGCTGACGCTGTCGCGCAACGGTCAAACCTGGGTGGGCTACGACGGCACCGACGCAAACCGCGTTGCGCAAGGGTCGGGCATTGGCCTCGCAGGTTTCATTCGACCAGGTGCCGTGCACAACAAATACGGCTTTCGCAGCGTCACGATGGGCGCGTTGTGATCGCGGTGCGGTCGACGCCGTCAGCCGCGCTTGACCTCGGACGGACAGTTCGGGTGTTGTTTGATGATGCTGCGCAGATGTTGTTGGCGCTTGACGACAGGCTGTTTGGCCAAATGCCCTAACAAGCTCGGCGGGCAGGCACCAAAGCGCGCGATGTTTTGCACCAACAGCCCCGACGTGTACGCGCGCGCGCACAACAGCATCGTCGTTTGACTGTCAAACGCGAGACCCTGCAGCTGAAACAAACAGCGGCCCTCGGTCGTGAAGATCAACCCTGCGCGCTCTTCGCCGTCGGTGTTGGCCCACTTCACCCGCAACACGCCGCGCGCCTTTTGTCGGTTGCGCTCGGGGATGTCGCGGTTCAGCGTGGTTTTGTAGATCTCCGCCAGCCGCCGCGGGCTCAACAAGCGCTTCATCTGCACGTCTTGCAGCATCGGGTTTTGCAGCAACAGCCGCTGCGTCGGTGCGTCGCGCGCGTACTCGTGCCCCAGCACGGTGTCGAGCCCCTGCGGAGTGCGGTGGTGACGCGCCACCAAGCGCGCGTGCGGCACGCCGACCTGCGGGTTTTCAAAGATGCCCTTGATCACGCTTGGCTGGCTGTCAAAGCACAGCGCCAAAAGCGTCGCGTCCTTCGCCGAGCGCGCGAGGGCTTCGCGCTGCACGAGCTCGAGTTTTTGCAACTGCGTCATGAACAGCTCGCGGTAGTTCGCTTGCTCGGTGTCGCTTTCTTCGCCATCCGCGCTGCTCGCGCTATCGGCTGCGTTGTCGGCGTCCACGGCGGCTTGGGGGTCGGGGCTGTCGAGTTGCACCTCGTGCGGGCCGTCGTGTGCCCCCTCCTCGTCGGCGGGCGCGTCCACGGCGGGCTGGTCGTCGATGGTTTCGTCGAGCAACAGCGCGAGTGCACTGCGGTCGATGGCGCCGATGCCGGTGTCGTGCGGTGCGTGCTCGACTGCGCCGTGGTCGACGAGCTTGTCGACGATACGCCGCACTTCGGTGACGGGCAGCCCCGTCATGTGCACCACGTCGGGGAGCGTGGCGTTACCATCTAAGCGCGACAGCACGAACCCTTCCTCACCCGTGAGGTCGAGCCCGTCCATGCGCGCGCCGGATCTGACCTTCGGCTTCCATTCACTCACCCCGCGACACTACCCGATCGCGACCCGGACGTGCACTTGTCACTACCCCACGCGCAGCGTCGGGCCGTCGCTTAGTAGGCGGGCTTGACGAACACCAAGGCCAGTTGGTCGTGCCCTGGCGACGCCACCTGCGCACCCCACGCCCCCGTCGCGTTGCCTTCTGGCCACACCTCGACGTCGGCGTCGCTCGGCATGCCGCCGACCATGAAACGGCCTTGCGCGTCGGCGCGTTGCACGCCGCTTAAGCCCAAAGCGCGCACCCGGTAGCGCACGGCGCCAAAAGCATGCGCGCTGCCGTCAACGCGGCTGACGACGCCCTGCACGACGCGGCCCGCTTGCACGCGCACGCTCACGTCATCGACGCCGACACGGTTGCGCACGATGCCGACCATCAGCTGGCCGACCCGCGATGCACTGTGCGCGGTGACGACGACGTCTTGGCCAAACGCCACGGGCAAGCTGAAGCGGCCGGCGGCGTCGGTGCGGGTGGCGATGCGGCGCTGCTTGGGATCAAAGCCACCGCCCAAAGCGACGTCGGCGTTGGCGACGGGCGCGCCGGTGTCGTCGACCACGATGCCTGCGACGTGCGGGGCGGGCAGCAAGCTCGCGTGCCACGCGGATTGGCCAGCGACCACCGTGAGTTTGTGGGTTTGGCTGGCGTGGTTTTGCGCCACCACCTCGACGATGTAGCGGCCTGGCAACAAGCGGGTGCTAAAGCTGCCGTCGGCGGCGGTCGGGATGCGCAGCGGCCCCGCCAATGCCGTCATGTCGTCGGCGTCCTGCGTGAAGATGAGCTCGGCGCCGTGCGCGACACCCCCTGCTGTCGACGACACCGTCCCGCGCAGCACATCATCGATCGGTTGGGTCCGCAGCACGACAAAACCGCGTTCGCCGTGTTGGCTGCAGTGAAACGCCGGCGACGCTGCGGGGGCGCGGTTGGCCTCGGCAGCGGTCAAGTGGTAGGTGCCGGCTGGCAGATCGACGAAGCGGTGCGCGCCGTTTTCATTCAACGCTGCGGTCCAAACCTCGGCGGCACTGTTGTCAGGCGCCGCACGCACCAGGCGCAAGCTGGCGTCGCCGTCGACCTGAGCGACCAGCTGGCAGGCGCCTGCGACCGAGCCCTCGGTGCGCGCCACCACCCACATATTGTCGTCGTCTGGGCGCGTCACGTCCGTCTGATAGCGCGTGCGGTCGGCGCCGCTGAGCGACAGCGCTGCCCACACAGTCGCGAGCGGCAAGGTCAGCGCCGACAGCGCCAGCGCGCGACGCGCTCCATGCGAAAGCACGCGGACGAGGACATCGAGCTGACGGGCAAACATGGAGGCCTCCGGGATTTCGAGTGTAGCCAAGTCGAAGCCCAGCGCGCGCGTGATCCCGGTCCCTTGCGTTTGACCGTTTCAGCACGGCGCGATCCACGTGGTCGGCTTCGGTGGGCGCAGGGGCGACTTCGACAGCTGCCGCGCGGCCCACGGACCTACAGCTCAAACGCGACGTGAGCGCGTGACGGTGGGGCGCTTGGTTGCGCCGTCGGCGCCAGCGGCAACGCGACCCATGCTGGTGATCCCGTTGACGGCCGGGTCGATGATCCCTAAGCACTCGGTAGGAAGTTCGTTTGCCCTGCCACATGGCAGCGCGAGGTTTGTGATGAAGGCCGATCTGCACCCCGTTTACAAAAGCATCAGCATCACCTGCGCCTGTGGCGCCGCATACGACACGCGCAGCACGCGCGGCGACTCGTACGCTGTTGACGTCTGTTCCGCATGCCATCCGTTTTTCACCGGCAAGGCGCGCGTGCTTGACAAAGAGGGTCGCGTGGAGCGCTTCACCAACCGCTACAAAAAGACGCCCAAGGCCAGCGCGTAATGCGTCGACTGCTTCAAAGCGTCCTCGTCATGACCGCCAAACCGGTGATCGGTGGGCAGGCCGTGGTCGAGGGCGTGATGATGCGCTCCCCGAAAAGTTTCGCTATCGCCGTGCGCGCACCCGACGGCAGCATCGTTGTGCGTGAAGACGCTTGGCTGTCGTTCGCCACACGCTTGCCATTTTTGAAGTGGCCGATCTTACGCGGCGCCACCATGCTCGTTGAGAGCCTGTACAACGGGCTGTTGGCGCTGAGCTTCAGTGCCAACACCGCGATGCCGGTCGCACCGACCACGGCCGGTCCCGCGACGCAAGACGGCGCTGGCAAAACCACCGCGAAAAAAAGCGAGACCGACGGCTTGTGGCTGACGCTACTGATGTCGATGGGCTTCGCGTTTTTGCTGTTCAAGGGTGTGCCACATTTTTCGGCGCTGTTTTTGGGGCGTCTGTTTGGCCACGACGGCCACACGGCGCTGCCCACCACCAGCCCGCTGTTTCACTTGGTGGACGGCGGCATCAAGTTGGTGTTGTTTGTCGGCTACATCACCGCGATCTCGCAGATGAAAGATGTGGCGCGGCTTTTTATGTACCACGGCGCCGAGCACAAAAGCGTCCACACGTATGAGGCCGGCGTGCCGCTCGACGTCGAGCACGCGCGCACCTTTAGCACCGCCCACCCGCGCTGCGGCACCAGCTTAATGCTGTTGGTGTTGGCAACGTCGATGCTGGTGTTTGCGGCGGTGTTGCCGTTTGTCCCCGTCGTGTTCACCAACGAGCTCGCGCAAGCGGCGCTGTTGTTGGTGCTGAAGATCCCGTTGCTGCTGCCGATCGCGGGCCTCGCCTATGAGCTGCAACGCGCCGCGGCGAAGTCGCCAAACAATCTGATCGTGCGCGCGCTCATCGCGCCCGGCATGCTGCTGCAGCGTCTCACCACGCGCGAGCCCACAGACAAAGAACTCGAAGTCGCGCTCGCCGCATTGCGTAAAACGCTGTGGCGCGAAAAACACGCGGACATTGTGATGCTGCAGCCGCGCTCCACGGTCGAGGTCTTCGAGAATTTCGATGCAGTGGCGAAGTTGGTCGCGTAACGCTACGGTGGCTTCATGCTGGTTTCGTCGTGGCTTCCCCTGGTTCACAATCTCGTTCACCAAGGTGCGCTTCAAGGCATGAAGAGCCTCAACGCGGTGCAGGCGGGCGCCGTGCAGCGCCTCGCGGAGCCGACGTACTACGACTTGGTGTTTCCGTTCATCGCGTTTGGTCTCGTCATCGTGCTGCCGACCTCAGTGGCATTGTGGGTGATGTACAAGACCGTCACCGACAAAACCGCCGAAGCAGATGAAACCTAACGACGCCGCGCGCATCTACCCACAGTGTTTCTCTAGACGCAGTGTAGATCTAGACACATTGTAAAGAGTGTCGCTGGCGCCTGTCCCTTTGGACCCACGCGCACCCTGTCACTGAGCCCCATTTCGTGTTCTGAAACGCACCACAAGGAAATCTACCATGTTGAACAAGCCACTTTTCGCCGCCTTGTCGTTTGTCGCTGTCGTCGCTGTGCTCAGTGGCGCCCCGGCGGTGCTCGCGTGTGACGGCCACGGCGGTGCCACCGCGTCCAACGTCGCAAAGAGCGCGCCGAAGTCGCTCACCGTCGCTGAGCTCGCGGTGAAGCTTAAAGCGGCGCAGGAGCACAAAGGCACCCTCGCCGTGTTCGACGCCAACGGCACCGAGTTGCGCGCGTCGCAGGGCGTGATCCCGACGGCCGTGCTGTTGCCGTCCGCCAAGAGCTACGACCTCACGTTGTTGCCCAAAGACAAAGCGGCGCCCGTGGTGTTTTATTGCGCGGCGGAGAAGTGCGGCGCGTCCACGCAGGCTGCGATGCGCGCCATTGACGCGGGCCACCAAGACGTTGCCGTGTTGCCCGCGGGCATCATGGGCTGGGTCAAAGACGGCCAAGCGGTGTCGAAGCTCACCAACAGCTAACCGTTGCTCAGCCATGGGTCGCAAAAGCCAAGCACAACGTGCTTGGCTTTTATTTTCCAGTGTTGTTCACGGCCACGGTCGGTGCGGTTTTGGCTGCGGACGCGCATTGCGGCGCACGTTGGCTTAAGCTGGTCGCGTGTCTGACACGCAACTTCACGAACGTCTTACCGACCGCTTGGAAGCGTTTGCGCGCGATCAGGTGATTGAGCGCGCCGACCGCGCCTGCGACTTGTTTTTATCCTTGGCCCTGCGCGAGGGTGGCATCGTCGTCACCGAGCGCGGCTTGGCCGTCGGCGCGCAGCCGTTTTCAGGTGTCGCGCAGGAGCTGTTGCAGTTGGTCGCGGACAGCGCCGGTCTGAGCGTCGTGGTGTTTTTTGCCGAGCGGGCGGTCGCTGCGGCCAACAACGGCGCAGGGGAGCTCACGGGCGTGGCGTTGCCGCGCGAGATGCACAGCACGTGCTTGGTGCGCGGTGAAAATTTCGGCGGCACGGTGGAGCTCGGTGAGCGGCGCTTTTTGGCCGCGGCCAAGCCCATCGTGATGGGCGGCGAAGCGGTCGCTGTTGTGGTTGCAGGCATCGCTGCTGGCGAGGGAAATGCGGCGATGCTCGGGCTCAGTTCGATTGAGACTGAGATCATCGCGCTGGCGGACCAGATCCAAAACGAACGCCAGCGCGCCGTCAGTGATTTTCTGAAGATCATCCGCGGCATCGCCAAGCGCATTCACTTGCTCGCGCTCAACGCGTCGATCTTGTCTGCGCAAGCCGGCGAGCACGGCCGCGGCTTCGCGGTCGTCGCTCGCGAGATCGGTGAGTTGGCGGAACGCACGCGGCAATCGACGCAAGAGCTTGAAAGTGAGTTTTTAGGGCAAGCCCAACAACAGCCGCAAGAACGTCGTCAAGGCGGACGCCGCGCGCCGAGCGCGTGACGACGTACGCGCGCTGAGCGTGGCGATGTTGGGCTACGGCTTGGCGCGCGCTAAGCGTGGCGTCGGGTGGGCGCGCGTTGCTGGGCGGATCAGACACACCTTCCGTGTCCACCTAGACACGCCGTGGGTGCGTGCTGAGGACGTGGGGCTTGGTTGGGTGCGGCACGGCATTCGCAGTGCATGTCAGCTGTCGGGTGCCCTGCTCTCCCGCGAAAGGCCTCATGCCAAGTGTTCGTTTCGGCGTGGTTGTGGCGGCGTTTGCGTGGTCCATGCACGCGCACGCGACCGTCGTGCGGGTCAATGACGCCGCATCGGGGGCGCTGCTGTTGCGAGCGCCGAGCACCGGCCCGCACCTCCAGTTCGTGGTCACGGGGTTGGCGGTGCGGGCGCGGGCGC
>JAYTVG010001086.1:0-2900 GCA_043744135.1 Deltaproteobacteria bacterium
GTCGGCCGCGTCCTGCATGACGGCGTAGGCGTTGGCGGTGTCGCGCTCCACAGCTTTGCCGTCGACGGTGACGACGGTGATGTCAAACGCGTTACCTTGCGTGTAGCCGACGTCGGTGCTTTGCGTGCAGTCGACCAAACCGCGCACAAGCACGTTGTCGCGCGCATCGATGGGCCGATCTTCGCTGCGCTCACCGTCGACGCACGCCACCACGGCACAAACGTAGGCGATGGCAGCGCACCACAGCATCGATCGCGAGAGTTGGTGCTGGTACGCGATCATGGTGGGATTCTATCTCGCGCGCGTGGCCTTGCGTACGACGTTCGCGCGGCGCGCACCTGCGCGACGTGTGTTGTGTGCGCAGTGGATCGCCATTTCAATCATGGTGGGGCGGCAACCGAGATCTTTGAAAAAGCGTTGCGCGCGCTTGTTGTGTGCCGCGACCTGCAACACCACAAACGGCGCGCCTTTTTGTGCGAGCGCGCCGATGAGCGCTTGTGCGAGCGCCCGGCCGACACCACGGGTGCGCGCTGTCGGCGCCACAAACAAGTCGATGGCCACGCCGCAGGCTTCGCGCAGCGCGTTATAGTCGCGCGGCTCCATGCGGCCGTACGCGTATCCCACGACGTCGCCGCCGCGTTGCGCCACCAACACCACGGCGTTTTTGTTGCGCCGCTCCTTGTTGAGCCATTGCGCGTAGCCGACCTCGATGTCGTCCCAGATGAAAAAGCGCGCGGGATCCCACGCAAAGTGCGCGCGAGCGAGCGCGGCTCCAAACTGCCCCGCGATGGCGGTGTCCTTGAGCGTCGCGCGGCGCACGATCAGCGCGGAGGTGTCATCGAGCTTGGCAGGTGTTTTCGTCGCCATGAACCTAAACTACTGCGCAGCCGCGGCGGCCCGCCACGCTTCTTTGTCGGCGTCGTACACAAGCGCAGCGGTGGGCGGCTCCAGATGTAGATGCCAGCCAACCGTGTGGCAGGTGTTGCCGTTTTGCGCATGCGCATCGAGGTACGGCCACATCTTGCGGGTATCAAACCAACCCGCGGCCGTGTTCGAAAACGCCGCGCGTGGCGACGGCGGATAGCGGTGGTGGTGGGGCGCGTTGATGGTGCACACGCCGCCACCAAAGGCCAGCGGCCGGCCATGGGTGGTGGCATACAACCACGAGGGCGCCAGGCCCGCTTGGTCGCGAACGGGAGCCACTTGGGCGCAGCTCGCGGCGGCCCACACGCAAAACCACGCGAGCGCACGCAGCGCGGTCTTTGAAAAGGCGCCGCGCACGATTGTGTTCGCCATGGGTGTCCTCGATGTTCGCCGCGGTGGCCTCAGCGCATCCGTCACCTTACGTGTTTTCGCCACCACCGTGCACGACGTGAAAACCTGCGGTGCGCCACCGTCGGTGAAAAGCGCGCGCCGTTTGATTGTGCGTGATTGCGGCAGGCCGACGCGGCTATCATGATCCATGTCAAGCCGCGCGCGCCTGTTGTTTTTTGGCATGTTGTTGTTCGCCATCGGCATCGTCAGCGGGACGGTGGCCCAGCTGCTGCCCAACCCACGCCTAGCGTTGTCGGGTCACCTCGAAGGGCTGCTCAACGGCATGTTTTTGATGATCGTCGGGCTGTTGTGGGATGGCTTAGCCCTTGGCGCGCGCGCGAAAACGACGGCGTTGTTGTCGCTGCTCATCGGCAGCTATGCCAACTGGGCGCTCACCATGCTTGGCGCGCTGTGGGGCACAAAGAAGCTCACCCCCATCGCTGGCGCGGGCTACAGCGCGGCTGCGTGGCAAGAGGGCGTCGTCAGCGTCGGCTTGGTGGCGATGATCCTCACGATGCTGTGCGGCGTCGGTCTGCTGTTGTGGGGGCTGCGCCACACCGTCAGCGACGGCACGCCGCGCGGCGGTTGACGCGTTTGGGTGGCGCCGTCGTGCACCCGCCCGCAGGCTTCACGCGCGGCTCACCCTTGGTTTTCGGTCTGCCGGTCTGTGGCGTCCGCCGTGATGCCCGTGAGCTTCTCGAGCAGGCCTTGTTCGGCAGCGGTTTTGTACATCGGGATCTCCTTGTCGGTGCGCGAACGAAACGCCTTCACTTCAGCGTCGGTCATCGGCACCACGCCGGTGTTTCGCCCATCACCGTCGTTGAAATACTCCTTGTACAAGCGCTTGCTTTTGGGATCGAAGTAGATGGCCACCTTGTGGTCGCGGTTGCTGTCGAGCTCGCCGCGGCTCATTTCGACGTTCAACACCGCCGTTCCCTTTGGCAGTCCTTTGTCAGCAGCATCGACGTCCGACAGCGTGCGCAGATCGCCGACGATGCCGTTTTTGAGGCCCGCCGCGGTGTTCTTCAGCTCCGACGCACGGTACGGCGAGACCGCGTCACCCGACGCGTTGATGCGGTCGAACTGCGCAGCGGTGCCGGCGTGGTTCAAGTCTGCGACGTCGTTGTTTTTGTTGGCGTCGCCCTTTTCGGCGATGTGAAAGAGTTTGCGTAACTCCGCGTCGCCTTTGACGACACCGTCGCCGTTGAGGTCGGCGTAGTAGGCGCCCGCGACGCCATTTTTTTCAAGCGCCGTCAGCGAGATACTACGGTCCTTGTTTTGGGTCGCGAAGTCGTTGATCGACAGTGCCTTGTTTGTTGGGTCGGCTGCGAGCGTGGGCGCGTCAGGCTTTTTGACCACGGGCGCGTCAGGCTTTTTGACGACGGGCGCATCAGGCTTTTTGACGACGGGCGCGTCAGGCTTTTTGACCACGGGCGCGTCAGGCTTTTTGACCACGGGCGCATCAGGCTTTTTGACCACGGGTGCGTCAGGTTTGGTCGCCACCGGCGGCGGCACGTCTGCGTTTGGATTGCACAGCTCGCCGTCGTTGTAGTCAAAGTTGCCGTCGCCGGTGGGGTTGGCGGGGT
>JAYTVG010001087.1:0-9753 GCA_043744135.1 Deltaproteobacteria bacterium
GCGTTTGTCTCCCGGTGGGAGGGCGTTTGTCTCCCGCTTTGCGGTGCTCGCGACGTGGACCAAGAGTCCACTTGCTGTGCTCCTCGCCGGCGCCTAGCCACAAACCCGTGCAGCTCGCGATCCACGTTCCCGGTAGGGGTTGGTTTAGGGGAGGGCGTTTGTCTCCCGCTGGGAGGGCGTTTGTCGGCGCGGCTCGCGACGTGGACCAGAAGTCCACTTGCTGCGCTCCTCGCCGGCGCCTAGCCACAAACCCGTACAGCTCGCGATCCACGTTCCAGGTGTGGGTTGGTTTCGGGTAGGGCGTTTGTCTCTCGCTTGTGGCGTTGTTGCCGGCTGCGGGGCTTGCGACGTGGACCAAGATCGCCGGCCCTTAGCCACAAACCCGTGCAGCTCGTTGTCGGTGTGGGTTGGTTTCGGGGAGGGCGTTTGATTCGCTTGAGGGTGCTTGCGACGTGGGTTTCGCAGGATTCGTGACGTGGTCGGCCGGTGCGCGCTGCGTCACGTGCGCGGAACCTCTTGGCTGCCGACACTGTCGTCACTGCACATGCACACACACACGCAACTGTCGTCCCTTTGCCTGGTTGTCGCCATCAACGGATGCGCCTCGAACGACGCCATGTTGCCGCCGCCGAGCGTCGCTGCGAGGGATGTGCGTCCCGCGGCGGCAGTCGCGGCCGAGGGCTTCGCGGCGTCCGTGCGCCACGGCAGCGCGCTATTTTCGCACAGCTGGTCAAAGGGCGACGCGCTCAGTCGCGGCGGCGATGGTCTTGGGCCGAGCTTCAACGGCTCGTCGTGCGTCGGCTGCCACAACCAAGGGGCCGTCGGTGGTGCTGGCGGCGCTCACGCCAACACCTTCGTGGTGGACGGCGAGATGATGCCGCGCAATCGCGAAGACACCGAGTCCGCGCGCAGGACCTTTAACGACGACGAGCAACGTCGGGTGGTCCTCGACAACGGCGGGGCGATCGTCGGCGGTGGCCTAAACCCGTTGACCCGCGAAGTCGGTGAGCTGCTCGATATGACGCGGACAGCGTTGCAGAAGTGTTTCACCGGGCTGAAGGTCGAAGGTCCAAACCGCAAGTTTGGTTTCATGACCCTGCAGCTCAAGTTTGGCGTTGATGCGCGCGGCGTCGTCACCAACCCAGTGACCGTCAAAGCCTTGAAAGACAAGCGCATGCTCCCGTGTATCGAAGGCGCGCTCGCCACTGCGCTGCTGCCGAGCGCCGCCGCAGCGTCAAACGTGACGTGGACGTTGCAAGCGGCCGTCGCGCAAGGTGCACCGCGCAGCTCGGGGCAGCGCAACCCCACTGCGCTGTGGGGCGCGGGCGTCATCGACACCATCGCGGATGCGGATTTGCGCGTTGTGGTGGATGACAAGCATCCCGAGATCACGGGCGTGGTGGGCCGCGCGGCGGACGGCGCTGTGGCACGCTTTGGTTGGAAGGGGGACGTGAAAAATCTCGCCACCTTTGTGTCGCGGGCGTGCGCTTTGGAGGTCGGCTTAGAGGTGCCGGGTGTACACCAGTTCGGCTTCACCGACGTCGACGCACGCCCGCTCGACCTCAACGCCGACGACGTCAACGACTTAACGCAGTTTGCGCGCTCGCTTGCCAAGCCCACACGCAGCGGCGCCAACGACACCCAGCGCGGCGAACAGCTGTTCACGGCGATCGGCTGCACCGCATGCCATCAGCAACAGCTCGGTGACGTCGACGGAATTTACAGCGATCTGCTGTTGCACGATATGGGCGCACGGTTAGCAGACGGCGGCGGCTACGGCGGTGGCGGCGTGCTCGCCAACGATCGCGAATGGCGCACGCCCCCGCTGTGGGGTGCGCGCGACAGCGGCCCGTGGATGCACGATGGACGTTCGGCCACGCTGGCAGAAGCCATCACCGAACACAGTGGCGAGGCGACCTTGGTGCGCGCAGCGTTCGACGGGCTGCACAAAAGCGACCGCGAAGCGATCGTGTCGTTTTTGGAATCGTTGCAAGCCAACAACGGCGCAGGGCAGATGTGAGGTGAACGTCGCCCGCGACGTGTTCGCGCGGGCGATGGGGGCGCGTGAAGTTTCGATCGACAAGTTTTTGGTACGCAGGCAACCTTGTCGTCGCTTCATTGACGCGCGCGCCGCGTGACGGGATTTGCAACATGGCGAAAACAAAAAAAACCCTGACAAAAAAGGCGCCGGCCAAGACAAAAAAGGCGGGCGCAAAAGCACCGGCCGCGAAAAAAGCGCCGAAAAGGGCGCCCGCGAACAAGCCAGCCACGAAGAAAACCACTGCGAAGAAAAGTTCAGCGAAGAAAAGTTCAGCGAAACGGGCGGCGGCCAAAAAGCCTGCGGCAAAGAAACCCGCGAACAAAACAACGGCCAAAAAGGCGTTTGCGAAAAAGACCACGGCGAAAAAAACCCCCGCTCCAGCTACGTCGTCGAGGTCGACAGTGGGCCTTGAAAACAAAACCACCACGCTCGTGCAACACGTATTTTTGCCGGCCACGCCAGAGCAGGTGTACGACGCGTGGGTGAGCCCGACGCAGATGGCCACCATCATCGGTGGCGAGTGCAGCGGCGACGCGCGCGTGGGCGCGGCGTTTACAGCGTGGAACAAGTACATCACGGGCACGCATGTTGAGCTGGTGCGCGGCGAGCGCATCGTGCAGGAGTGGCGCACCACGGAGTGGCCCAAGGGTGCAAGTGCGAGTCGGCTTGAGTTACAGCTGACGGGGTCGGGTGGCGGCACCGAGGTGACGATGACGCATTCTCAGGTGCCAAGCGCGCAAGCCGAAGCGTACCGCCAGGGCTGGATCGACAACTATTGGACGCCGATGCGCGCGCACTTCACCGAATAGCGGCGCGCGATCGCTCGCGGTTTAGCAAATTCCGTGCGCCCGGCCTTGGGCGCTACTGCCGTCGAACAGATGCGACCAGCAGGCTTGGGGGATTCAACGGAGCGTTGTCGAGTGCGCGTTTGTGCGAGCTAAGTTACGCGTCATCAACGTCGTCGCTGGGCTGCGCCAACGACAAGCCGACCGCACCCCCGACGCTCACCAACGCCGCTCCGGTCAGCAGCGGCAAGCTGTGGATGCGTTCAAACAGCACGCCGCTCATGAGGGGGCCGGCGATGCGACCCAGCGCAGACATCGACTGGCCGAGGCCGAGAAATTCGCCTTGCCGTTGCTGGGGGGCGCTGCGCGACAACATGCTCGACAGGCTGGGGCTGATGATGCCGGAGCCTGCTGCGATGATGACGCTGCCGACGAGCACCACCCAAAACCCGATCGGTGGGCTGCGGGTCACGGTGACAAAACCGACCGCAACCAGCATGCAGCCGGCGACCAGCAGGCGCTTTTCACCGAAGCGCGCTTTAAGTTTGCTGATGAGCCCGCCTTGCACCACTGCCGACGCCACGCCCACCACCAGCAGCATGTACATGGTCAGCAGGCTTGCTTGCTTGCGTCCTTCCGCGCTGCCGTACAAGGCGTGCGGCACCAGGTCGGTTTCTAAAAACAGCGAGATCGATGTTTCCATGAGCGAAAAGCCCGTGGAGTAGATGAAAAAGATCAAAAACAGCTGCGGCAAGTTTTTGATGCGAAGCGCTTGCGACAACGCGCCGAGGTTAAAGATGCCGACCGCGCCGCGCGCTGGGGCGTTTGGGTCGCGGGTCTCGGGCAACTTGAAGTACGCGAAGATGAGGTTCACCAAGCCCAAGGCTGCGGCCACAAACGCGGGCGCGCTTGGCCCCCAGCCGAGGTTGACGAGCGCGCCGATGACCGGGCCAAAGATGAACCCCATGCCAAATGCGGCGCCCAAAATCCCCATGCCTTTGGCGCGGTCTTTTCCTGTGGTGATGTCAGAGATGATGGCCTGCACGGTGCCGATGTTGGCGTTGCCAAAGCCCGCCACCATGCGCGCGGCGAACAACATCCACAGCCCTTGCGCGAAGCCGAACACCAAAAAGCCGACCGCGCCGATGGCGATCGAGGTGAGCACCACCGGGCGTCGACCGATGCGGTCCGACAACCGCCCCCACAGCGGCGAAAAAAACAACTGCATCACCGAGTACGACGCCGACAACCACGTCACCACCATCGGCGTTGCGCCAAAGCTCTCCGCGTAAAACGGCTGGATCGGGATGATGATGCCAAAGCCAAGCATGTCCATAAACAGCGTGAAAAACACCACACCAAACGCGCCTTTGTGCGCGGGGGTCGTAGGTGCGGCAGCGGCGTCGACGGGGGTGTTGGCGTTCACACGCGAGTGATGGGCTGGCCGGGTGCGTTGGTCAAGACAGCGCTGTCGACGGCGCTTGCGCTCGCCGCTGTGCGTGTCACAGTTGTGGAATGCGCTTATTCATCGCTTCACCCGTCGTGCTTTTCGCAGTGTTGGCAGCCTGCGCCCCAAACGGTGGCGACAACGCTGACGCTGGCTATGAAGTACGCGACGCCAACACCGGTGCGCAAGGCGAAGGTGAGGGCGAAGGGGAAGGGGAAGGCGAAGGTGAGGGTGAGGGCGAAGGCGAGCTGCCGTTTTGTGATGGCGGCCTGTGTCCAGACGCCGGCGCCGAGGGTGTTGAATACATCGGCGCGGCTGAGCCTGGTGTGTTGTGCAGCGGCACCAACTGCGGTGTCGGTGAGTCGTGCTGTGTCGCGTTTGGTGGCTCGTCGTGCAGCACTGACGGCACGTGCGGCTCGGCCATCGCAACCTTTCCCTGTGATGGCCCCGAAGACTGCCTCAATACCGAGGAATGTTGCGTGAGCTTTTCAACGTACTCGAGCACCTGTGTGACGGCAGGTTCCTGTGTTGAACAAGACGTCGACGCCAACGGCACGCTCGACCAGGTCTCGGTGTGCATCAACACGGCCGGTTGCGAGGCCGATCAACTGTGCTGCGGCGTCACGCTCGGCGCGTTTGAGTTGCCGGTCGATCTCGGCGGTTGTTCGCCCGCTGCCGCCAACTGCCAGCTCAACTGAAACGGCGGCTCGCTAAAGTCGATGCGCCCGTGCTGCGTTTGTTCACGCTCATTGCGTGTGCGGCGATGGGGTGCGCGGCCATGGCGTGCGCGACCGCGCCACTGAGCGCCGCTGACGATGCCCGGGTACGTGCGATCGTCGAGCAGGTGCGCACTCACGCGTACCCAGAGCTCAACGACGTTGCGCTGTCGTTTGACACCTTCAGCGCCGACGACGTTTTTTTTCAAAGCAACTTCGCGCTGCTGCCCGCGTTGGTCGGCGAGCGGCGCTACACGCTGTACACCAACCCGCGCGTGTTTGACCGCGTGGCTTTGCGCAGCACGCTGCCAAGCGATGCGCTCCCCGGCGTACTTGCGCATGAGCTCGCGCACACGCTTGACTACCACACGCGCGACCGCACCGGCTTACTCGCGCTCTTGCCAGCGTTGCTGTTTGACGACGACACCGCGCGCTTTGAACGGTGGACCGACCTGCAGACCATCGCGCGTGGCTACGGCCCGGCGCTGCTCAAGTACCGCCGGTGGCAACGCACCGTGCTGACGCCGGCCCAGTGGGCGCACAAAAGGAGCGTCTACTACGACGCCGACGACATCGCGCTGCTGCTCGATGTGCGGGGGCGTTGTCCCGCGGTCTTTTACGGTTTTTTTGCGCGCATTCCGACGCAGCGTTCCTCGATGGTGACGCACTGCCCGTAGGCTGTCGACGTCGCTGCGACCGAGGCGGTCGAGTTTTATGGCTCATCCGCCATGGTCGAAGATTCGCGAAGGGTTCGCGAACCGAATGACTTGGTTTGCGTCAAGGTCGATGATGAACCAGTGAATTAATTCACGATCGCGTGCGACCAACTTCGGCAACGGATGCGCCACGTCGTGGTAGGCTGTCGGCGTGATCGTCCCTGCTTTGTACGCCGCGTTGTGTTCGATTGCCGCTGCGGGCGCAAGCCCTGCGGCACCACCCTTTGTCGTGGCGTTAGCGCTGCAACCTGTCGTCGGCGTCGCGGACGCGGATGCGGCTGCGGCGACGGCGGACCTCGAGCGACAACTGCTCGCCGAACTTCAAGCGCTTGGGGTGAGTGCCCGCGCCACCGACGCGCTGGACACCGAATGTGCCGGCGATGCCGCGTGCATGAGCACCACACGTTCGGCACTGTCGGCGCAGCTCGGCGTCAACATCGACGCGCTCATCGTCGTCGAAGTGATCCGCGCGGGGCCGGTGCTGCAGGTGGCAGCCGCAGGCAGTGGTGCAGGCGCGCCGGCCACGGGCATGCACAGCGTTGACGACGTGCAGCAGCGCGGCGGTGTGTTGCCGCCGTCTATCGTGGCGTGGCTCAAGGTGCAGCTGCCGGCTGCGCGCCCGCCAACGGCTCCACCTGCAGGTGCACTTGTGCAGCAGACCGCGACACCGCCAACGGACGACGGCTTCACCCTGCCGGCTGCGGCGATCGCAGGGGTCGGTGTCGCGGCGGTGGGGCTCGCCGCCATCGTTGGCGGCGGTGCCTTGGCACTCACGCGTGAACCAGTCTTAAACGACCCCGCCAGCTCGGGCGCCGACAAAGCCAGCGCGGTGATGCTTGGACGCGTCGGATTGTTGGTCGGTGGCGCCGGCCTCGTCGCCACCGCAGCGGGCGTCACGCTATTCGTCGTCGAAACCGTCGAGTGACGTCAGCACCACGCTGACAAAGCGCGCATCCACCGTTGCGTCGTTGACGCCGCGGACCTGTTGCTTGAGCGCGCTGAGCACCTGCACGGCGTACGCGCGCATCCGGGTGTGGACATCCGCGACCGTCGCAGCCCCCGGCAGCGGCGCACGCTGTTGGGCAAACTGCACGACGGCAGCGACGGCGCCCTCACACGCCGCGTCATCGCCGAGCGCCGCACGCACCGCGTCGAGCGCACTTGGGGTGAGCGGCGTAAACGCTGCAGCCGTGCCCAGCTGCGACACCGCGCCGATGAGCGCATGCGACACCAGCGTGCCCAGCAGCGTGGCGTGCGCGCTTGGTGCGGCAGCGTCGTCGGTGGCGAGGGCTGGCGCCGCTTGGTGCGTCGGCACGCCAAACACGCGGGCAGAAAACAGCGCTCCTCGAAAGGCGATCTCGGACACGGCCTTCGCCGCCGCAGCCAACTCCAGCAACGAGCTGGGCGCGCGGTAGTCGCTGCGCGCAGGATCGAGCAAACCGGCAAACAACAGCGGGCGCGGGCGCAATAAACCGGCAGCGAACTCGCGCAGTGGCGTGTCCAAGCGCAACAGGTCATCGCCCGCAAGCCCGGCGTCTTTGGCTTGCATGGCACGCCGCAGTTCCCGCTGGAGCTGTGCGAGCAGCGCGCAAGCGACGCGAAACAACGACGCCACCGGCGTGCGCGTCAACACCGCCGGCAACTGTGCAACGTCACCTTTGGCGCGGTACGCCAAGGCCGTCGCCACCATATCGGCCACTCGGCGCACCGTGGTTGTGACAGACGCGGGGTCGCCGATGTCGCCGCCTTCGGCGCAGTGCACGCGGTTGGCGCACAACATCAGCTCGTGCAATACGCGCTCTTTGACGTCGGGGGTGACGCGGCTGAGCGCTTGCGCAAGGGTGCGCTTGCCGTCCGACAGCACGTCCCACGGCAGCACCACCGAGGTGCTCAGGTCGGTGGCCACCGCGTCGTGCGCCGGCAACACCACACCAGGTGCTGGCCGCATGCTGTCCAAGACGCCATCGGGATCCACCGGCGCAAACACCTCGAGTGCTTCGTGGCGCGGCAAAAAGCCCAGGTCGGCCATGCGTCCGGTGCGCCAGTGCAGCGCCTGTTCTTCCAGCGCCGAGGGCAGCTCCCAGCGCACGGCTTCGCACAAGCGAATCACGAACATCACATCGCGACCCATCATGCGGTCGAGGGCTTCTTTGAGCACCTGCTGCATGTTTTCGTCATCGGCGACGCCGCCGTAGGCAATGAGGTAGTGCCGGTCGGGCGTGATGGAGTGCAAGCCGACGTCGTCACCGGGTTCTTCTTCCGCGGCGAGATCGTAGATGCGTGCGTGCACTTTGATGAGCAGCGTCAACAGCTCTAGATCTAAGCCACGCAGCTGGCCCACCGCGCGATCGGGATTGGCTTGAAACAACGCCGTCAGCCACGTGGTGAGCGCGGTGCTGTCCATGCGATCGCCGCGCCAGCCGTCGAGGTCCAAAAACGCCTGCACTTGTTGTGGCGAGCACAGCTCCAACAACTCAAGCGCGTCATCCAAGCCGACGTCGCGCATGGTCGCGTACAAATCGAGCGCTGGCAGCGCGCGCACGATCTTAAGCGCATCTTTGCGATCCAAAATCGCGTCCATACGCTTCTTCGCCGACAGCTGCGCGATGCTTTGGCGAAACGCCACCACCTCGGCTTTGCTTAAGCGCGCGACCTTCGTGGTCGGCTTCGTCAGCGCCGTGCTCACGCATGCCTTCGCGTTGCGACGCGGCGCCGCACGGCCGAACACACCCAGCCGACCAGCGCGAGCGCGCCGATGGGGGCGAGGTCCGCTTGCCCGCACTGACAGCCACCGCCAACAAACGTCACCGTCACCTTTTGTCCTTTGGTGCCGTCCACCGCCACTTGCACCGTGGCGTCGCCGCCAGCGCGCTGCGAGCGCAATTGTTGCGTATAGGTGCCGTTGTTGGGGTCGCGCACCACGGCGTCTTGCAAAATTCCCAGGGTGCTGGTGAATTTGACGTCGTGGGCGTCGCTGGTTTCGTCCAGTGGGTTGTGGTAGATGTCCACCAAGCGCGCGCGCAACAGCACCGTTGAGACGTTGTCCGCAGGGATCTCAGTCGGCGTCGCTTCCAGCACGGTGGCGTTGGCATCGAGCTCGGCGGGGTGCACCACCAAGCGCGTCGACGCCCGCGCCAATGCGTAGCGGTCGTCACCGGAATACTCCGCGTGAATGCCGCTATCAAACGAGCCCGCGTTGACGAATTCGGGGTCGAGCACGAAATCGAGCGCGGCCACGCCGACCCCGTTTGTCTGCGCGCTCGCGATGAATTCGGCAGCATCAGGGCGACCGTTGTTGTCCGCGTCGTAGTAAAAGCGCACCGCAACGTCGACGAGGTCTTTGCTGCCGGGCCCCTCCAGATCCCCGCTGCCCAACAGCGCGTCGCCGTTTGGATCCGACACGTGCGCGGACAGCTGCAGCGTCTCGCCCAGCGTGCCCTCACGGCCTGGTGTCAGCGTGATGGCGGGGACTTCGGATCGTAACGTCAGCGGCACCGACACGCTGGCGGGGCATAAATCGCCGTCGTCGACGTCGTCAACGCCGACTGCGCACTCCGCCGCCGTGGGGTTGCCGAAGCCCAAAAACGTCGCGGTGAGGACAAACGGCGCGCCGTCAGGCGCGGTGACGAACGCCAAATCGCCATAGGTCCCATCGACCAGGACCAAACGTTTGGTGGACACGCCCGCCGCGTCGACGACGGGATCGGCGTCGGGTGCCAGCAGCACGTCGTCATCGGGGGTGGCGGCCGGTGCCAGTGAAAACACCACGCGACACGGCTGTTGGGCGCCGCCGTTTTGACACGCGGCGCCCGCGATGGCGCTGTCGTCGCTTAGGCGCGACAAGGTCGCCCGCAGCGTCAAGCCCTGCGAGTAGTCAGCGGCGTAGCTGTCGGCGTCAAACGCGACGGTGGTGTGAAACGCAGCGTGGCCGATCGTCGGGCACAGCGCTGCCCACACGACGACACCTACAGCCAACCCGTTCAGTGGCGATCGCATACGCCAGTTCACCCACGTCGAGCGCAGCCATGCAACAGGGCCTAGGACCACA
>JAYTVG010001088.1:0-2892 GCA_043744135.1 Deltaproteobacteria bacterium
ATGAATTCAATCGTTCATCTCCCAAGGTCGATGAATTCAATCGTTCATCTCCCAAGGTCGATGAATTCAATCGTTCATCTCCCAAGGTAGATGAATTGCGGTTCACCACCCAGGGATCGGTGAGCTACTTCGTTCACCGCCAAGGTCGGCGAAGTCGTGACCACGACGGGGCACATCCCAGTCAGCCCCGCGTCGGCGTGGCACCTCACACCCTGGGGCGAGCCGACTTTGCGCACGGCTCCCACGCTCGAACGTTGTTCACCACCACAACGTTGGTGCACGTCATTGAGCGCACGCGCGGGCTTGTGCAGTCCACTTCGATACGGTTCACAACCGCGGTCAGCACTTTGATCGCAACACCGTCTTGTCGAGATTGGAATCGTGTTCTAGCCCTCGTCCCATGCAAATAGCTTGGATCCTTTGCGCGATTTTTGGTGTCACGACGGTGTTGGCGTTGTGGAAACTCAGCGTCAACAGCCAGCGCCTGCCGGCCGTCGCCACCACAGGCAACGGTGGCAAAGAGAGCGTCAAGAGTTTTGCAAACGCCGACGGCAAAAGCGACGCATTGAAGGCAGAGCTGACCGCCGCCAAAGAGGAGATCGCCCGCAAGAACAAACAACTTGAGGAGGCGCGTGAAGAGGCCAAAAAGAAGCTGCGCCGGGAGGGCAAAAAGATGGAGAGAGAAGCCGAAGAAAAAGCCGCGGGACCCGATCCACGCGAGGTTGAGATCCTAGGGCTGAAGAAGGGCATGGCTGCTTTAGAAAGCCAGCTCAACAACGCCAAAGCCGAAGCGCAACGCGCCACCACCGAGCTCGATCGCACCCGCGGCGATGCGAAAACGGAGACGGATGGGGCATCACGTGCCCGTGACGACGAGCGCACAAAGAACCGCTCGCTGGCGGACGACAACGTCGCACTCAAGCGCACGCTCGACGAGCTGCGCAATTCTAAGCGCAAGGAAAACGAGCGCCCAGATGTGCCAGGCACGTCGCTTGATCTTAAGGCGCTGCCGGCCGACGCGGTACAAGAGCTCGCGCGCTTTTTTCGCAAAGGCGAGGAGTACGAGCGCCTGTACAACGTCGCCGCGGGGCAGTTGCAGCTCGAAAAAGATCGCTACCAAGAGGTGCAGCGTCGCTACTTCGCAGTGTGTCGTGAGCTCGCGTTGGCCGCTGGGACCAGGCCGCAAAATGACACCGACGCCAAAACCACCGCTGAGGCAGTCGTGGCGGGTAGCGACGAGATCGCGCGCGGCACGGCGCCGGCGCTCAACGCTGACGGCACCAAGAAAAAGCGCCGCCGCCGCCGCCGCCGCAAGCCCGGTCAGGGTGATTTGCCTGGCGTGGCCGCGGGCGCTGCCGACGCTGAAGGCGCACAAGGTGACGACGACGGCGAAGAAGGCGATGACGGCGACGAGCACGATGGTGACGTCGACGAGACCGTCCACACCGCCCAAACGCTGCCGCCCGGCGGTGTGCCCCCAAGCAGCGTGGCTCCGGCGGGCTGATGCGCAACCTGGTCGGCGTTGTGCCTGCGGGCCTCGTCGGCCTTTGGTTGGGCTGGGTGCTGGTGGCCGCCGTCCACGCGCGCAGCCGCTCTGTCGGTGCCGTGTCCGCGGTGGGCTGGTGTCTTGCGGCGGCGGTGTTTGCCGAGCTGGCTCATGCTGCTGGCGCTGAAGTCGCGGTGCTCGGGATTCGCGGCTCACCGCGGCTGTTTTTTTTGCCCATCGTGGGGATCTTGGCGTTCAACGTGACGCAGGTGCTGCGCGCGCTGCGTTTGCGGTGGCTGGCACGTCAGGGCCGGCGCACAGATCCTCCACCAGCCGCAACATCACCAACCAGCCCGGCTGGCGGCTCCCCTTCAGCGCCTGGTCCGTCTCCGCCAAGCGGATGAGGCGCGAGGCATGTGCGGTGGCTGAAAAGCGCTTGGCTGCCGACAGCGTCGCGCTCAGTCGATCGCCAAAAAGGCTGAGCTCCGACGCGATGCTGCTTTGGCGGCCCGCGTCCATCAGCGCGCGGGCGCGCAGCAGCTGACGCAACTGCCAGGCGATTAAGCCTAACAACCGAATGGGTTCCTCCCGCGCGGCTTCGAGCTGCGTGAGCGCGAGCAGGGCAGCGGCACGGTCGGCGTTGGCGACGGCGCGCACACACGCGAACGCATCTTCGAGGTGGGTGTCGGCGACGTGTGCTTGGACGTCGGCTGCGGTGACAGCTCCCGTGCACACGAGGGCGAGTTTTTCAAGCGCACGCTCGAGCAGCGTCAAGTCGGCGCCGACAGTTGCAGCCAACGCCTCGACCGCATTTGGCTCAAGCGTGAGCTTGTGGCGCTTTGCGCGTCGTTGCACGTGGCGCGGCATGTCGCGCTCCTTGGGGTGATCAAAGCGGGCCAGCACGGCCTTTTTGTCGAGGAGCTTTGCGAGTTTGTCGCGCAGATCGATGGCACCGAAGATCAGCACCACCACGGTTTGTGGGTTTGGTGCGTCCAAATAGCGCTCAAGGGTCGCAAGGTCGCTCGCCAATCCCTCGGCGTCTTTCACCTCGACCAGGCGCTGCTTTGCCATGACCGGCAGCGTGCAGGCGAGCGCCACGATGTCCGACGCCTTGCGATCGCGCGCGCTCACGCGATCCCAGTTGAAGTCCTTCATGCCGCTCGCGAGCACGCGTTCACGCATGAACTCCAGCGCGTCATGAACGTAGACATGCTCATCACCACCGAGGGCCACGACCGGTGGAATCTCGGCTTGCAGCAACGCAAACAGGGCGTCGGTGTCTTTGGCCACGCGCCCTCATTGCACGGCCGCGCGCGCGCTGCCACACGCCCGTGCGATGCTCGTGGACACCCACACCCACCTGGACGCCGACCGCTTCGATCCTGACCGCCACGCGGCGTTACAGC
>JAYTVG010001089.1:0-2892 GCA_043744135.1 Deltaproteobacteria bacterium
CAGCCGCGTTGCTGGCCACACCTACGTAATAGGTCCTTGGCAAAGCGGCCTGCATGTGCTCGCGCCCGGTGCACAGCCGCACTGGTCCGTGAGCGAAGCCCTCGTCGACGGCGACGATCCGGCGCGTCCCGCACGCATGTCGAGCCGGCGTGCGCCGCACACCATCTCGTGTTTGCACGGCGCGATCCCATCGTCGTTTGAAAGGGCGTGACACGGTAACGCGCCACGCGAGCTCCTCGACGTTTCATCAGCGCCGTTTACCAACGCTGACGGTTCACTTGTCGTTGCACGTGAGCTGCCCGCGTTGACACCTTCGACGTCGAGGGCTGCCCGCGTCAGATGTTGTCGCCAGGATTCAAGACGAGCTGGTTGCGCTTGCTTTGATCCGACGTGTCAGTGCATTCGCGTTGGTTGCCATTGTCGCAACACACCGAGTTGATGTCGCCCGCGACGCTAAACCAGTCGCTGTTGCCAGGGGTGCAGCCGTCCGCGCACGTCTCACCCTGTACAAACTTGTCGTTTTTGCACAGCAGCACCGAGGCGCCGTCGGTGGAGCACACAGCGTCGTAGCTGCCGCAATCAGCGCCGACATCCTTGTTTTCGTACGGCTCCTTTGCGCAACCGGTCGCGATCCAAAAAGTCAAAGCAAACCCCGTGAACATCCGCATATTTCCTCCTGCGTGTGATGCCTATTGAGGGGTTGGCGTCGAATGCGCCGATCCGTGTCCAACACGTGTGCCCGCATCACGAGGGTTGCGGTACGCTCCCGCCATGCGTGTCAGCCAACCGGAGTCCACGGCTATCAATGACGTAGGTGTCGTCGTCATCGGTCGCAACGAGGGCGAGCGTTTGATGCGCTGCATGGACGCGTTGGTCGCCGCCGGCGTGCCAAACACGCACCTGGTGTACGTGGACTCGGGATCCTCGGATGGCTCGCTCGCGCGCGTGCGTGCGCGCGGCGTCGACGGCGCAGCGATCGACGCGCCGTTTACCGCCGCGAAAGGCAGAAACGCGGGCTTCACTCACATCACCGACAAGTTCCACGACCTTTTGGCCGTGCAGTTTGTCGACGGCGATTGCGAGGTCTTGCCGGCTTGGATCGCGGTCGCGGCAGCGCTGTTGCGATCCGACGCGTCGGTCGTCGCCGTGACGGGGGTGCAGCGGGAGCGCCGACCCGACGCCACCGTGTACAACTTTTTAGCGGACGTCGAATGGACGGGGGTTGTGGGCGACATCGACACCTTCGCCGGCAACGTCATGGTGCGCACCGATGCGCTGCGGCGCGCCGGCTTATACGACCCGACGCTCATCGCGGGCGAGGACCCCGAGCTGAGCGTGCGCGTGCGCCACGCGACCGGCGGCCGCATCGTGCGCATCGACGAGCCGATGTGCACACACGACGTCGACATGACGCGCCTAGGCCAGTGGTGGACGCGCAGCGTGCGCGCCGGTCACGCTTATGCGCAAGTGTCGCAAATGCACGGCGCCACACCAGAGCACTTTTGGAAGAAGGAGACGCGCTCCAACTGGTTGTGGGGCGCAGTGCTGCCGCTGGGTGCTGCGCCGCTCATGCCGGCCGCCTATGTCGTGTTGTTTTGGCGCATCTACGCCCGCGCCCGCGCCCGCGGACTCGACGCGAAAGGCGCGCGCATCTACGCGCTATTTACCGCCGCCGGCAAGGTGCCCCAAGCGCTCGGGCAGGCGAAGTATTGGCTCAACCGCGCGCGTGGCGTCACGTCGACGCTGATCGAATACAAAGGCCCATAAGCCGCCGTCATGCTGCCCGGGCCGGTGGTGTGGTAGTGCGCCGTGCCCTGCGCTAACCTTTGACCATGCGCGTGCTGCTGTGTTGTCTCGCCGTCGTCGCGCCCTTAGGCAGCGCCTGCCCGGCGGTCGACGGTTGCTCGGCACGAGCGCTGTGTCCCGATGGCCAGCGCTGCATCGTGGGGCGCTGTCAAGACGTGGTGGGCGAAGGCGAGGGCGAAGGCGAAGGCGAGGGCGAGGGGGAAGGCTTCGCGAATTGGGGATCGATCGAGCCCAACAGCTTCATTGGGGACGAGGACTGCATCGCGGTCGACGACGCGACTGGCGCGTGGGTCGACGCGTCGTGCGATGGCAACATGTACGCGATCGTTTGCGAGCGCATGCTGACAGTGCCCGCCGCGTGCACGGATCTCGGCTTGCCGGGCTCCACTGTGCGCTGCCCTAACGGCGTGTTCGCCATGGCGCAGCCGAGCTGTGATGCCGGTGGTGGCGTTGTGATTGCGATCCGTGACGCCACTCGAAACGCCGGGGTTACACAAGCAATAGAGGAACCCTTTTGGATCGCGGGTTCAGATAGCGGTGCTGAGGGTGACTGGCGCCTCCCCGACGGCACGTCGATCCCTTTTGCCCCGGTGGCGTCGTGGCAGCTCGGCGAGCCCAACGGCGGTACCGTCGAACAGTGCGGTGCTGTCGATGTCACGGTGAGAGCCAACACCAGCTGGCACGATCTGCCGTGCGACGAACCGCTGACGTTTGGTTGCGGCGCTGTGGACCCCGTGCCCGGCTGCACGCTGGTCGCCGGCACGGTGCTGCAGATCTGTCCGCCGGCGAGCTGGTACGAGGCCGAGGCGCTATGTGCAGCAAATGGCGGCTCCCTCGTGAACCCTTACGCGACCGGTACGACGTCGTTTTACATTGATGCCTTGCAGCCCTTCATGGGCGCGTTGCAGTTCGCGTGGCTGGGCCTTAGCGACGAGCTCAACGAGGGCGTATGGCGTGCCACCGATGGCATCGTGGTGCCCTCGCCGTAAACCACCGCGATCCGACACCGACGACGTCGCGTGACGTGGCACGGCCGCGGCACAAAAAGGGCGCCGGTGGTGCCGGCGCCCACTGCTGGGGACGAGA
>JAYTVG010001090.1:0-9725 GCA_043744135.1 Deltaproteobacteria bacterium
GCCGCGGCCTCGATGATCCGCGAGGGGAAAGTCGCGCAGCTGGGCGCGTGGCTGCAAACGCAAGCACCCGATACCGGCTGCCAGAGCCTGGACGCGTGCCTGTTACACTACGTCAAAGAAGGTCACATCGACGCGGCTAGCGCGCTTGAGCTGTGCGAGCACCGCGACGGTTTTCGCAAGTCGCTTGACGCCTTCGACGCAGTGAGCGCCTAGCCCCATGACAACCGCTCACGACGACGACGACGACGGCGCTCCGCGAAGCGAGCTGACCGAAGCGCAAGTTGACGCCTCGTTTGATGCGCAAATGCGCGCAGGCCAGCCACTGCAAGCCGCGGAGGCCGTGGTGACGTGGCTGTTGCGGCAGCCGGTCCCGCTCAGCGCTGTCAACAGGGCGCGCGCGCTGAAGGCTGGCGAGATCTTTGAGGCGCACGCCGGCTACGTCCGCGGTTGCGAGGTGTTTGTGTGGGTGGGGGAGCATGAGCGCGCGTCGCGCTTGGCGATGCGCGCCAGCACCATGGCGCCCACCATCGACGCTGCCGCGTGTTTGACGCGCATCGGCGACGTCACCCACGCGGTGCCGCTGTTGCTCAAGACCAAACGCACCGACGCCAGCTACGCGCGCGCGTGTGTTGAGATCGCGCGCGCGCTCGGCCGCGGCGCAGCGGTGACCATGGAGATCGATCGCTTTTTGGCGAACTTCTTGCGCCGAGGGCCTGATGACGCGGTGCAAGCGGACGCGTTGTATTTGGTCGCGGCGGCGTTTGCGCGTGAAGGCTTTGTGGAAAACGCCATTGAAGCGCTGATGGCGATCGAGACCCGTCGTCCTGGCTTTCGCGACGCAGCGGCGCAAGCGCAGCGCATGATGCAAGCGCGCCGCGGTGCCGTGCAGGATTTTGCGCGCGTGCTCGATGACGACGCCAACTTTCACGGCCGTCGCGAACCGAGCGCAGCGGTGCACGCGCCCGCGCACGTATCGCGCATCATTGATGCGCTCGCACCCAGCACTGCGACGGACGAATCCGCAGCGCTCGCGCTGGAGTCGTTTGCGCCCGGCGTGATGTTGGCGAAGCGCTACCGCATCGAGGAACTGATCGGACGCGGCGGCATGTCCCTGGTGTACCGCGCGACCGACGTCGAGCTTAAAGACGTGGTGGCGCTGAAGATTTTTACGCAGCCCACCAACGACGACGCGCTCGCTCGCTTCAAACAAGAGGTGCTGCTGGCGCGCCAACTGCTGCATAAAAACATCGTGCGCGTCTACGACCTCGGCACCGCACTCGGCGCGCGCTTTTTGACCATGGAGCTTTTGCGCGGTGAGGACCTGCACACCAAACTCGTGCGGGGCGTGACCTTGCGCGAAGGCCTCGACTTGATGATCCAAGCGTGCGCGGGTCTTGAGGTTGCGCACCAAGCGGGCGTCGTGCACCGCGACATCAAGCCCGAAAACCTCTTCGTCACCAACGACAACGTGCTGAAGGTGACCGACTTCGGCATCGCAAAGCAGCTCAACTCCGAAGGCCTGACGGTCGCGGGCATGGTGGTGGGCACACCCGAATACATGGCGCCCGAACAAGCGCATGGCCACATGAAGGTGACGCCACAAGCAGACTTGTATTCGCTGGGCGTGATCTTTTATTTCCTCACCACCGGCTCGCTGCCGTTTCGTCATGCGGAGCTGGTGCCGCTGTTGATGATGCACGTGTCGCAGATCCCCGAGAGCCCGCGGTTGCGCAACCCAAGCGTTCACCCCGACGTCGACGGCCTGGTGATGCAGCTGCTGCAAAAAGACCCCGCATTGCGCCCCCCGAGCGCGCGCGCTTTAGGTGAGCGCTTGATCGACCTGCGCCTACGCGGTGTCGTCTAGGCCGGTTTGTCAAAGAGGTGTGCCATGCGCGACGTCGTGATCGTGTTGATCGTGTTTTCAAGTCCGCTGTCGTTCATCTTGGGACGGACGTTTTTGAAATATAAGGCGCTGCAACTGGAAGCGGGCAAGCACTTCGATCCTAACGCGGAGTTGCGCTTGATGAAGCTCGAGAAGGAAAACGAATCCTTGCGCGCGCGCGTTGAAACGCTCGAGACCATCGCCACAGGGGAAGACCCGCGCATGGCGGGGCTACAAGCCGCACACAAGTTGAAGGAGCTTGAGCACGTCGTCACAGCGCAGCACGCGTTTGCGCACAAGTAAGCGCGCGCCGGCGAGCGGTCGTACAACTTAGCGCGCGTTTGGGCTTTCATCACCCGAGATGGCGAAAGCTCCGTGGGTCATCAAACGACCGCGGCCAGCCTCGTCCTAAGCCGATCGAGCCCCAGCGCCGCGGCACCCCCCAAACTCACGCGTGCGTGCAGACTCTGCTCAGGCGTGCGTGCCGTCAGTGTGGGGATGTCCTTGGCCGCTTGCACATACGCATCACGAAACGGCATGCCTGCGGCCACCAGCTCGAGCGCGCGATCGGTCGCGTACATGTCCGCGGTGATGCTGGTGCGCATGCGCGACTCATTCCATGTGCACGCCGCGATCAACTTCGGCACCAGCGCGAGACCCGACAAGCTCCGCTCAAACGCGCGCACCAGCGGGATCTTGGTGCCTTGCAAATCACGGTGGTAGCTGGAGGGCAAACCCAAGATCCCCTGCGTCTCCGCGAGGGCCCCCTCAACGACGGCGGGCAGCGCGCGCAACAACTCCACCACATCGGGATTTCTCTTATTGGGCATCAGCGAGCTGCCGGTGGTGAACGCATCGGGCAGGCGCACAAACGCCAGCTCACTCATCTGATACAGCGACAGATCCCAGGCCATGCGTCGCACGTCGAGGGTGGCGAGGTGCAGCGCCTGCAGCGCAAACAGCTCGATTTTGCCGCGGCCGTTTTGTGCGGCTTGCGCAGTGACGGTGACGCGCGAAAATCCCAAGTCGCGTGCAACACCGTCTCTGTCTAGCGGCAAGCTCACGCCAAATCCTGAGCCCGTGCCCAGCGGGTTTGCGTCGACCAAATCGATCGCACTGCGCAGTGCATGCGCGCTTTCGATGAAGCCCTCCGCGTGACCCGCGTGCCAGGCCGCCAGCGACGTCGGCATCGCCGGTTGCAGGTGCGTGTAGCCCGGCATCGCGACCTGTAGCGTGAGGTCTGCGCGATCGAGCAGCGCGCCTGCAGCGTCGACGCACAGCGCTTGCGCTTGCACTAAGGCGCGCTTGAGCCACAAGCGCACGGCCACGAGCACCTGATCGTTTCGGCTGCGTCCCGTGTGCACTTTGCGGCCGATGTCGCCGAGCTGAGAAATCAACACCGACTCGATGGCGGACTGGCCATCTTCGTAGCGCTCGTCCAACACAAACGCACCTGACGCGAAATCAGCACCTAAGCGCACGAGTGCGGCGTCGAGGGCCTGCGTCTCAACCACTGTCAACACGCCGATGCGCGCAAGGCCTGCCGCGTGCGCCCGCGTCGCGTCGATGTCAGCAGCAAACAGCGCGCGGTCCGCGATGACGTCGTCCGCCGCGCAAAAGCGCTGGATCTGCGCGTCGATGTGCACGGCGGTCTTTTGCCAAATCAAGCTCATGCGCGTACCGCGTCAATGCCCGCTAGCTCTGGCAAGCCGAACGCGAGGTTGAGGTTTTGCAACGCTTGGGTGGCGGCACCTTTGAGCAAATTGTCGAGCGTGACGACGACGCTCGCGCGCGTGCCTGCCGCATCCACGCACACTCCGCCGACTGTGACGTGGTGTTGGTGCGCACTGTCGCGCACGCGCGGCACCGCCGACCCGACGATGCGCACGAGCGGTTCCGCCGCGTAGGCGCGCTTGAAGCACTCGATGAGTTCAGTCGCTGTGCAGTGCTGTTTGAGCGCCATCGACATCGTCAGCGTGATGCCGCGAAAAAACGGCGCCACATGCGGCATGAACGCGATCGGGTGCTTGAGGTGACGCGCCATCTCGCGCTCGTGCATGTGATCGACCAGCGCGTAGGGGATGAGGTTGTCGCTCAGCACGTCGGGGTTGTTGTTGTCCGACGGCGTCGTGCCCGCACCTGAGTATCCGCTGACGCCGAACACATGCGGCACACCGTCGACGAGATCGAGCAGTGGCCGCAAGCCCAGTTGCCCGCCGGTCGCGTAGCAACCCGGGTTCGCGATGCGCTTTGCGCCCTTGAGATGCGCGCGGTGGTGCTCGGGCAAGCCGTACGCCCACGCATCGTCGAAGCGGTGATCCGCAGACAAATCGACCACCACAGCGTCGGCGCGCATGCACGCCAAATATGCCGCGCTGTGGCTGTTGGGCAGCGCAAGCACGTACGCGTCGACATCGCGCGTGCCCACTTGTTCAGGCGTCAATTCCTCGACGCGCAACCGCTCGCTGAGTTGCTGACCGGCTCCTTGTCGTGAACTCGCGAACTCGATGCGCATCGACGGATGTGCCGCGACCAGCGCGATAAGCTCGGCGCCGACGAAGCCGCGTGCCCCCACCAAGCCGACGCGCACCACGCGCGCGCTCACGGCGTGCTCCCCGCTACCATGCCTGAGGCCTTGAGCGTCGCGGGCATTGCGAGCGCGCGCTTCACACAGCGATCGACCTCGCCAAAATCATCAAGGCCGATCCAAAACACCACCCATTGGTCGTTTTTTTGCGCGCCGTCCGCTCGGGCAAAATACCAGGGGTTGACGTCGTTGTCCAAGCGCGCACGCCAAAACAACTTGTCGTTTTCCTCCACGATGCGCTGCCACACCGATGCGCCGATGCCGTCGCCTTGCGCTTCGGAGGTGACCGCGAATTTGTCGAGGTACGGGATGCCTTCTTCTTGCGTCAAAATCGCGGTCGCGCGGTAGCTGTCAGCGAGGTACACGCGAAAAAACGGCTTGCGATCGAAATAGTCGAGGTGGAGCTTTTTGCCGAAGCTGTCTTCCAGCAGCGCGCGCAACCGCTCACGATCGACGCCCTCCAGCGAATCGAAGCGCCGCACCCGCTCGCCCATGCGCACCAGCGTGCCTGCACCTTTGTGCGTGAACAACTCGCGCGTGAGGTTTTCGGGGCTGGCGATTGCGACCGACGACTGCCGCGGCAGCGCTTCAAGGATCGCTTTTGCCTCCTCGAGCTTTTTTTTCATGCCCGCGTCCACCCACGTCGCCGCCTGCAGCGACTCGTAGTCCTCCGTGAGGTTGACGGCTGAGATGATCTGGCCCTCGGCATCACGCAGGCCGTCCTTCGGCGACAAAAACACCACCTTAAATGGCACCAGCGCGCGCGCGAGTTCTCGGCATGCTTCATCCGCGTTGACGTTGACGGTTTGCCCTGTGGGCGTCTCTGCGAGCGATGCGATGACGGGGATCTGCTCTCCGCGCACGCTTGACTCGATCAACTCCAGGTTCACGCGCGCGATTCTGCCGACGAAGCCGAGCTTGCGCTTGTCGATGATCTCAGCCTCAAACACTCCCGTCGGCACCGGCCGCGCGTCGACGCCGAGCGCTTCGAGCGCATCGACGATTTTGAGGTTCTCGCGTTGGAACACTTTGCGCGCGATCTCGATGCCGCGGTCGGTGGTGCGCCGTTCGCCGTCGTCGGTGGTGGGGGAGATGCCCGCTTCTTTTTGCGCGTCGAGCAGCTGTGGCCCTGCACCGTGCAACACCACAGGCGTGAGCCCCACGCGATCCAAAAACGCGATCGACGAGGCTAGGCTTTCGAGTTCATCACGCACCACGCCGCCCGACACCTTGATGACCGCGAAGCGCTTCTCCTCCACGCTTGAAAATAACTTGAGGTAGCTGTCGACTTCCTTTTTGCTGCCCAGCGAGCGCAACAGCTTGACGATGAGGTCCTCGGTGCTTTGCGCGTTCATCCGATAAGCCTACGGTAAAACTCCACCGCGACGCGAAGTTCCTCGAGCAAGACAAACTCACCCGGCGCGTGGGCGTGCGCGATGTCGCCAGGACCAACCACGAAGCTGCGCGCGCCAGCCGCGGCAAACAACGCCGCTTCCGTAAAGAAGTCCACCGGCGACGACACCGTCAAGCCAAGCGCCACCGCGTCGGCGCGTGCGCCGTCGATGAGCGGCGGTGCCGTGTAGCCGTCGGTCCACGTCACGCGCGCGGCATCGGGCGCAAGCGCGCACAACGCCGTCCGCACGCAGGATGAATCAAGGCCGGGCGCAGGGCGCACACCAAAGCGCACGTCGGTCTCGCTCGCGATCATATTGGCTTTGTGGCCGCCCGCGAGTTGGCCGAGGTTAAAGCGCACGTCGTGGTGCCCCGCGTAGTCGAGCGCGCGCGTCGCCCAACGCACCGACTCGTGCACCGCACTGTCGGTAAACGCGCGCGCTTGCGATGCGTGACCCGCGACGCCGCGAAACACGCCGTGGCATGTCGCAATGCCGCGGTGCGCCAACACAGCCTGCATGCGCGTGGGCTCCGCGACCACCACGAGCGCGTCTTTGACGTCATGGGCGGTGACGAAGGTGCGCACGCAGCGGCTGGTGCCCGCTTCCTCGTCGGTCGTGAGCACAATGCGCGCGGGCGCATCAGTGGTGCGCGCTGCGTGCAAATATGCGGCGAACGCGCCCTTGGTGTCGCAGGCGCCAAGGCCGATTGCGCGATCGTCTGTGACGTCGAGGACATGCGGATCGCTGTGCCAGCCCGGGGCTACGGGGACGGTATCCATGTGCACGTTGACGATGGGCACGCGCGCGCTGTCACCGCGCGCGGCGTCGAGCCACATGCAGCCGTCGCCAAGGTCCGTGCGCGCGCAACGAAAGCCTGCGGCGCTTAACGCGCCCTCAGCGAAGTCGAGCAACGCGCCCACGGCGACCGCATCGCGTGGTGGATTGCGGCTGTCAAAGCGCACGAGGCTGGCGAGATCCGCGAGCACTTGATCGAGCGTGTGAGATGAAGGAAGGGATTGCGCGGTCACAACGCTCGACATCAACTGCGCTTGAGGGGGTTGATGCGCGCCGACAACGTCGACGACATGCCGTACAACAAGATGAACCCCTCAGCCTCTTCACCGCCCCAGTCTGCGGACTGCGCGTACACAGCGCCTTGCTTTTTTAAGATGTGCGGGCTGTTGATGGCGACCGCGTGGACGCTGCCGCCGTGCGTCTCAAGCGTGACATCGCCATTGACGAACGTTTGGCTGCTGGTCAAAAACGCTTCAAGGTCGGGCTTGAGCGGTTCGTAAAAAAAGCCGCGGTACACGAGGTCAACCCATTTTTTGGCGATGGTGCCTTTGAACTGGTTTTGCTCGCGCGTCAGCACCGCTTCCTCGAGTGCTTTGTGTGCGGTCATGAGCGCCGTGATGCCGGGGCACTCAAACACGATGCGGCCCTTTAAGCCAATGGTGGTGTCGCCGGTGTAGATGCCGCGCCCGACACCGTAAGCACCGAAGCTTGCATTGAGTTGCTTGAGCAGCTGCGGACCCGATGCGCGTTTGCCGTCGATGGCGGTGCACTCGCCTTTTTCAAACGTCAGCGTGGTGCGCAATTTTTGCTTCGGCCACTGCGACGGATGCGCGCACAGCGTCCACGTGTCGTCGTCGGGCGCTTGATACGCATCGATCTCGCCACCCGACGCTGTCACGCCCAGCAGGTTGGCGTTGATGCTGTATTTGCCGGTCTTTGCGCGTACGGAAAAACCGCGCTCCTGCAGGTATTTCGCTTCATACGCGCGCACAGCCGCGTGCTGTTTTTGGATGTCACGGATGGGTGCTAAAATGGTGTAGTCGCCCAGTGAGCGCACGCTTTGATCGAAACGCACTTGGTCGTTGCCCATGCCGGTGCAACCGTGCGCAAACAGCTTGGTGTGGTTTTGGTCGCATACGGCAAGGCTGCGCTCGACGATGACGTAGCGATCGCTGACCAGCAGCGGGTAGCAGTCTTGGTACAGCGCGCCGCCGCGCACCAGCGGCACCACCACCGCATTCCACACCGCGTCGCTCGCGTCCGCGGTGATGTGTTCGCTGGCACCGAGCGCGCGACTGCGCTCCTCAATGTAGATGCGTTCGGCCGCGTCGACGCCGCCGGTGTCGACGAACACCGTGACGACGTCGTGGCCCTGTTCTTTGAGGTACGGCACGCAAAAGCTGGTGTCGAGTCCGCCCGAAAACGCGAGCACGACGGGAGCTTTTTTGCTGGGGTCTTTTGGCGTGGATGTCATGCGGATGCCTTTGCGTGTGAGCGTGAGCGACAGCGATCGATGCAACAGACGCGGATGCAACCGCGAATAGTCACCTAAATGATGGCGCGCAGCAGCGCCTTTTGAACGTGCAGGCGGTTTTCCGCCTCATCGATGTGGATGGCGTGCGGCGAGTCCAGCACCTCATCGGTGACCTTGACGTTTCTGCGCACCGGCAGGCAGTGCGAAAACAAGCCATTGTTGGTGCGCTTCATCTTGTCCATGTCGACGATGAAATGTTTGTGCGCGTCACGGATGGGCTTTTCTGCATCCCAACGGCCGAAGTACGCAAGCGCGCCCCAACTCTTGGCGTACACGACGTCAGCACCGTCGTATGCGCTGTTGATGTCGTGCGACACCGTCAACGCCCGACCTTGCGCGGCACACATCTCCTTCGCTGCATTCATATAACGCGCGTCCAAGACGTACTCGAGCGTCGGGCACAGCAGCGTGACGTCAAACCCCATCTTGGCCGCGATGATCAGACCCGAGTTCGCGACCGCCGTGTTGAGCGGCTTTGGGTGGTAGGTCCACGTCACCACCAACTTCTTGCCGTCGCAGGCGCCGAGCTTTTCCTTCAACGTCAGCGCCAGCGCCAGCTCCTGACACGGATGCGTAATGGTCTCCATATTGATGACGGGAACGGAGGCGTAGCGCGCGAACTGACGGATGACGTGATCTTCGCGGTCGTCCGCCCAGGATTGAAACTTTGGAAAGGCGCGCACGCAAATCGCGTCGACATACCTCGACAACACGCGCGCCACTTCTGCCACGTGCTCTTCGCCCTCGCTGTCCATCGTGACGCCGTCATTAAACTCGATGGGCCAGCTCCCTTTGCCGGGCTCAAGCACGATGGCCTTGCCGCCCAGTTGGTGCACACCGAGTTCAAATGTGGTGCGCGTGCGCAGCGAGGGGTTAAAAAACAACAGCGCCACCGCCTTGCCCCGCAAACTGTCGTGACCCAGCGTGCGATCTGCCTTGAGCGCAGCGGCGTCCGCGAGCAGCGCGTCGACTTGGGCGCGCGACACATCGAGCGTGGAGATGAGCTGGCGAAGCGTAGGGTCATGCACGCGCCGAGTGGTACGCGCATGCCCGTTGGGTGGTCAATGCCGGCCCCCTTGCGCACCCGCGCGCAGCGGCAGACGCTTGCGCCCGGGTGATTCGTGGAGGATGCATGCGTGTTTTCGGTGTTGTCGTTGCGGCGCTGGTGTTGGCGATGACGTTGGCTCCGCCCGCCCGTGCGCAGCGCGCCGTGTTTGTCATCCGCCACGCGGAAAAGGCCAGCCAGACCGACAAAGACCCGGTGCTGTCGCTGGCGGGCGACGATCGCGCGCTCACGCTGACGTCATTTTTGCGCAGCGTTCCCGTCGACAACATTTTTGTCAGCCACCTCAAGCGCACGCAGATGACCGCGCAACCGTTGGCACAACTGCGCGGCAAAACCCCGGTGGTGTTGCAAGCCGACGATGTGAAGGGCCTGGTCGCACAAGTGAAGGCGCTGCCGCCCGACGCCGTCGTGTTGGTGGTCGGTCACTCAGACACCGTGCCCGAGATTTTGGCGGCGTTGGGTGTGAA
>JAYTVG010001091.1:0-2891 GCA_043744135.1 Deltaproteobacteria bacterium
TTTAGCTCTCGCGGTTAGACTTCGTGACGGCGGCGGTGGCGTGAGTCACCGCCGCTTTGCTTTTTGCTAGGCAGTTTGGCCGTGGCGCTTGGCCCTTCCGTTTGGCTGGCGCGTTGCTAACGCACGCCATGCTCGTGCAACTTGCCCTCGCGGTCGCGCGCTCGATGAGCGAGTCCACACTCAGACGCTGGGTGCGTCGGGTGTTCGTGCGCACCACGCGCCAACTCGACGCGGCATGCGCGGATCCAAACGCGGCACAGCACGCAAGGCTCAGGCAGCTGCTGGCGCAAAATGCCCACACCGAATTCGGTCGCGTGCATGGCTTCAGCGCGATCAAAACGTTCGACGACTATCGACGGGCCGTGCCGATCCGCGGCTGGGATGGCTTTGACGCGCAGGTGCAGCGCATGGTCAATGGCGAGCGCAACGTGCTGGTCACCGAGGACCCGTATTTTTTCGCGACCACATCGGGCACCACCGGCCACCGCAAGCTCATCGCAATGACGTCGCAGTTCATCGCGGAGTGTCGCGTCACCAACAAGGTGTTGTTTCGCTCGACGCTGTTGGCGTTGCCGGAGCTGTTGCAGGGCAAGCGCTTGTCGATGCGCTCACCGATGGTGGAGTCGTTGCCGCACGGCAAAAAGGCGGGGTCTATCACCGTCGCGCTCGCGGGCTTTGAGGATGACGAGGGTGCTATCGACGCGGTGCCTAGCGACGTGTTCATGCTCGAGGACTTTCAAACGCGCTACGCGCTCGCGCTGCGGTTTGCGCTGCAGGAGCGCGTGACGGTGTGCGCTGCCGTCAACCCGTCGACGTTGTTGTTGTTTGCCACCACACTCGCGCAGCACGGCCCGGCGCTGGCGGCGGCGCTGCGTGCGGGAGTACTCGGCTTCGAGGTCGCAGGTGATCGCGGCCAACGCCTCAGGCGGCGCGCGCGTATTGACGTCGACGCTGCGCTGCGGATCGAGGCCAGTATCGCGACGCACGGGCACGCCCGCATGGCCGACGCCCTGCCCCACCTCGCGGGTCTTGTGTGTTGGAAGGGCGGCAGCGCACCTTGGTATCTCAGCAAACTCACGCACAGCTACGGTGCGCTGCCGATCCTCGACTACGGCTACTGTGCCAGCGAAGGCATGTTTGCCGCACCGTTGTCGACGACAGGCGCCGACAGCCTCATCATCCCGCACGCGCACGTCGTTGAGTTGGCGCCGTACGACCAGCTCGACGCCGTGCGCGCGGGGCAGGTGCCCACGACGCTGCTGGCGGACGCGAAGGTGGGCGCGCTGTACGTTCCCATCATCACCACCGGCGCGGGCCTGTACCGTTACGATATGAACGACGTCATCGAGGTCACCGGCAAGCACCAGCACGCACCGATCGTCACCTTTCGGCATAAGGCGGGGGCGATGGCGTCGGTGACGGGCGAGAAAGTCGGCGAGTCGCACATCGTCAACGCGGCTGCTCGGGCGGGCGTGGTGGCGCAGGGATTTTGTGCGGGCCCGCTGTTACCGCCGGGCGATGCCGCGCCATTTTGGTTGTTGGCGCTCGACAGCGCTGACACCGTCGACACCGTCGCAATCGCCGCAGCGTTTGACCGCGCGTTGCGCCTTGAGAACTTGGAGTACGACGCCAAGCGCGCATCGCAGCGCCTCGACCCAGCGCGCGCGTGCTTGCTACCGGCGGGTGCCGTCGCGCGCCTGCGTGCGGCGCGCGTCGCAGCGGGCGCGCCAGATGCGCACGTGAAGATCCCGCACCTCAGCCCCGACGGCGCGCTGCTGTTGCAACTCGGCTTAGCCGTTACCGCCGCGCACTTCGCCGACCGCCTGCCGGTGCGCGTGATGGCAGCGAACGGCACGACGTGATTCGCGCGATCACTTTTGACGTCGACGGCACGCTGACCGACGCGAAGGCGCTGCGCTGGCCGATGTTGTGGCGCAACTGGCATCGGCTGCGCGTGCTACGCGTGGGCATGCGCGTGCGTGAGGAGTTGCGGCGCGAGACGTTCGCGTCAGGTGCGGCGATGCGCACAATCGAAGCTGAGCGCGTGGCAGCGCGCCTCGACTGCGGCGTCGACACTGCCCGCAAAGCACTCGATGCAGTCTTCGACGCCAGCATGACCGCGGCGCTGCGCGGCCAACCGGTGGCTGATGTTCGTGCTGCGCTACAACAGCTGCGCGCGCGCGGCATCGCCATCGCTGCGATCTCTGACCGTCGCATCGACGACAAGCTCATGGCGATAGGCCTACACGACTTGCCGTGGGTCGCGCGCATCAGCGCCGACGATGTCGGCGTTCTCAAACCGCACACGGCACTGATGAGCCTCGCGTGTGCGCAGCTGCATGTGCAGCCAAGCGAGGTCGTCCACGTCGGCGATCGCGACGACACCGACGGCGCACTCGCGCGCGCGTGCGGGGCGCGATTCGTACTGGTGGCGGGCCCGCGCGCCATCCCCGCTGCGCTGGAAACGGTGTTGGGCGGGCGCTGACGTTGGCCATGCTTTGGCCATCGTTCCTCGCGCGGCGTCGATGACGTTCACCGACCTTGGATTGAATTCAAGCGCTGTGTGCTTGACGGGTGACCACCAAGGTCGCGATAACGACGACATGAAATACCGCCTCTTGTCGCCCGGCCCGACGCCGGTTCCCGAACGTGTCTTGACGGCGATGGCGAACCCGATCGTCCACCACCGCACGCCCGCGTTTGAGCGCACGTTTGAGACGTGTCGGCGCGGACTGCAGTGGCTGTTTCAAACCCAACAAGAGGTGCTGACGCTTGCTGCGTCGGGGACGGGTGCGTTTGAGGCTGCGTTTCAATCGTGTTTTTCGCCGGGTGAAACGGTGATCACGATCGCGGGCGGCAAATTTGGCGAGCGCTGGGGCAAGATGGCGGCG
>JAYTVG010001092.1:0-2889 GCA_043744135.1 Deltaproteobacteria bacterium
CGCGCCCGTCGACGGTCGTCGGCTTGCAAGTCGATCGTAAAGTCAGACATTGATGTGCTCCTGGGCGCGTGTGAGCGTGCCGTCACTGTTGACGACGACGATGGCCGGGCGCAACGCGGCGAGGGTGCGCGCGCTGTGCGTGACGATGATGAGCGTGGTGTGGTGGGCGAGGTCGGTAAGCGCGCGATCGACGCTGCTGGCGGCGCTGGCGTCGAGCCCCGTCGTTGGCTCGTCGACGACGAGTACGCTAGGCCTCAAACACCAGGCGCGCGCGAGCGCCACCCGCTTTTTGACCGCAGTCGCCAACTCGGCCACCGGCACGCGCGCCCAAGGTCGCCGTTGCAACAGGTCGAGCGCGTCGCCGACGCGCGCTGCACACGCCGTGCGTGCGATCGCGCGATCGCGCACCACACCGAACGCGACGTTGTGCACCACGTCAAGTTCATCCATCACTGCCGGATCTTGATGCACGAAGATCGCAGGTGGCCGCAACACGACGACGCTGCCGCTGCTGTGCGGAAGGAGTCCGCATGCAGCCTTCATCAGCACACTCTTGCCGGCCCCAGTGCGTCCGACCACAGCGGTCACGGTGTTGGCTGCAAAAGCGTGCGAGGCGCCGTTGATGACGCGGCGCCCAGCGACGTCGACGCTGAGGTTGGCGAGCGTCAGCGCGTTCACAACGACCTCAACAACAACCACACAATGTCGACGGCGAAGCCGAGAAGCAAACACGCGACCACTGACCACACGACCGCCCGAGTGGCAGCGAGCCCGACCTCGTGCGCGCCTTGACCTGCCTGCAGTCCTGCTGAAGTTGATGCGACAAAAACCACCAACCCAAACACAACACTCTTGGTCGCCAGCAACGCCAAGCTCGACGCTGAGATGGCCTCTGGTCGAAAAAACGTGAACGCGTTCGTGTGCAAACGCAAGCCGAGCGCCAGCATGCCCGCGAGTTCCCACGCCAGCACACCGACGAGCGAGAGCGCCACGCAGCCAACGACGAGCGCGACCCCCATCGGCGCCACCCGCGTTCGCATCGGCTCACAGCCGAACAACAAAAGTGCGCGCAATGTGTCTTCGCTTTGCTCCGTCGCGATCTGCGCCGCAAATCCCGCACCCACGCGTTGCGCCAGGGCGAGGGCGACCAACAGCGCGCCGAACTGTTCGATACCAAGCGTCAGGTATTCAAGCCCAATGAAGCTCGTGTCGCCCACCAAACGCAACGCTTGGCGCGCGGCTTGATCGGCCATGGCCGCGCCCACGCACGACGTCACGACGAACGTCGAGATCAACGATGCGCCGACAAGCTCCGTACTCGACGTCCACACCGCGCGCCACGGCAACCGCCACACTGCGACCAGCGCGAACAATGCACCGCGCGTGGTGAGGGTGTTCACGAGACGGCACCGAGAACGCTTACGACGAGGTTGATGATAGCGACACCGCATAGGCAAAGCGCACCGGAGGTAAAAACGGCGCGGCCGATGGCGTGCGAGCTTCTTTGTGCGGTGACGGCGGCGCCGGCGTGACACGACGACACGCCGATCACTGCCCCAAACAACGTCAAGCGCAGCCACCCCTCAAGCAACGCGCTGACGTGGACATATTCAAGCAGCGATGCTGTGCTCACCGCGAGGTTTTGCTCGCCGAGCACGCGCGCGACCATGAAGGCGACGCACACGACGATCAGGCTACAAGGCAAATACACGCACGCTGCGACCACGATGGACGCGACTAGGCGCGGCATGACAACGACACGCTGCGGGTCGAGGCCGAGCGCTGTCAGCGCATCGAGTCGTTCGCGAGCGGCCATCGACGCCAGCTCCGCAGCGTTGCGCGAACCAACGCGCGCCGCCAAGCAAAAGCCCAACAATAGTGGGCCGACGTCGCGAAACGCCGACATCCCGGCCGCCCAACCAAACACCTCGGTGGCGTTATAGCGCTGCAAATAGCCCAGTCCCTGCATGCCCACCACGCAGCCGACAGCGACGCTCGCGATGACGGCGAGGGGGGCAAGCTCGACAAAGAACCGATGCGCATGCCGCAAGGTCTCACGCGCATCGAGTTGTCCGCGTGCCGTGATCCGCAGTGCGGACGCGATGCGCAACGCCACCGCCCCGGTTGTCGCCGTCACGTTGATCGCGAACGCACCAATCACGTTCACCATGGCATACGCGCGATCGCTTCCGGCAAAAATGGCTGAACCGTCGTTGACGTTGACGTCGTGAAGTCGTCGCGCGCGTAGATCGTCGCGACGGCGCCGTGGAGCAGCAGCACGTGCGTTGCGAGCGGCACCCATAGGTCCACGTCAACCGTCGCCACCACGCGCACGTTGTTTGTGCTCGGCAACAGCAACGGCAAAAGTTCGCGCGCGGTGTGAATGTCGAGTCCCGCGGTGGGATCGTCGAGCAACAACACGCTGTCATGTGGTTCGGCCGGCAACACCGCGATCGCACGCGCGAGGCCGACGCGCCGACGCTGACCTCCCGACAACTGCCGTGGCCAGGCGTTGGTGAACGCGGCCAAGCCGACCTTTTCGATCGCAGTGCGCGCGCTGGTCTGCGGATCAGGCAGCGCGCGGCCGTTACAGGCACGCAACACATTTGCAGCCACAGTGTCGTCGTCAACGAGCGCGTCATTTTGAAACTGCATCGCGACGGGCGCACGTAGCGTGACGACACCACTGTAAGGCAAAAGGCCCGCCAGCGTTTGCAGTAACAGCGTTTTGCCGCTGCCAGTGACACCGACCACGACGAGCAGAGCACCGGGGTGAAGTTGCAACGACAGCGGGCCGAGCTGCAGCTGTCGGCCACGGCCAAGCAGGCGAAGGTCCCGCACATCGACGGTCGCGCTCACCGTGCGCCTCGATCGACGTCGGTGGCACGG
>JAYTVG010001093.1:0-9650 GCA_043744135.1 Deltaproteobacteria bacterium
ACATCCGCTGTAGCGCGCAACACGAACTGGCGCGCAACACCGGTGAGCACCACGGCTACCGCCACGACGCGTTACGCAGCGAACGCGACGCGGCCGTGGTGCGGTGGCAGCTTTGGTTGGCGGCCCAGCCTGCGGACCGTTGGCCATGACGGCGTCGTTGGGGGTGCAGGCAGCGGGCGAACCGCCGCGTCAGATGCAGCCGCCGGCGCACAGCAAAGCCACGTGGGTGCGCGTGTGCGACCTCGACCTTTGTGTGTTTGAGGCCGTCGACGTCGATGCTGAGCTCAACGCGGCGATCGCGGCGGGCGCTGCGGCGCCGTACGGTCGCGTGCTGTGGCCGAGCGCGGCCATGGTCGCCGAAGCGGTGCTGGCTCAGCGCCCACTTCCAGGCCTGCGCGTGCTCGAGCTCGGCGCCGGCTGTGGCTTGGTGTCGCTTGCGTGCGCCGCGCGTGGTGCCGAAGTGCTCGCGACCGACATCGACAGCGTGGCGTTGGCTGACTTGCAACGGTGCGCGCAGCAGCAGCGACTCGCGCTGCAGACCGGCAGCTTTGACGTCTGTTCGACTGCGCCACTTCCGCGCGCTGACATCGTCGTGGTGGCCGATCTTTTATACGAGCCGGCGCTCGCGCTGGCGGTTGCAGCCCGCGTGGTGCAAGCGCGTCAGCACGGCGCCACCGTTTTCGTGGGCGACCCCGGCAGGGCAGGACGTGCCGCGTTCGTGTTGGCCCTGGGCGCCGCCGGCGTGGTTGCGCCGGCACACGACGCTCGCCCGATGGTGATGGTGCTTTAATTCTTTTGCTCATCTCCCAAGGTCGGTGAAATTACCTTGATCACTTTCTAAGGTCGGTGAAATTACCTTGATCACCTCCCAAGGTCGGTGAAATTACCTTGATCACCTCCCAAGGTCGGTGAAATGCCGCTGGTCCAAAACGAACTTGTCATCGCACCCCGCACGATCGCGCGCCGCGTCGCTCGGGGCGCGCTGCTCCTCGTCACCACCACGCTTGCCGGTGTGGTCGTGCTTGCTGCCGCTGCGTACGCCAGCCGCGACACCACGCGCGGCGTGCCGTCGCCACCACAACTTGTCGTCGCAGACGCCGGCCCGCCAGCGGTCAAGGCCGAGCCGCAGGTCCCGCCGGATGACGTCCTGGCTATCGTGACGGTGGCCACTGAACCCGATGCGGGCAGCCCATTTGTGGCTGCGCCCCCGGTCGATGCGCAGGCGGTCGCCAGTCTGGTTTCGGCCGTCGCTCAAAGCTGCTTGATAGATGCGCTGCGCTTTGACCCTGCAATCGGCGGCACCATCGTGGTGACCGTGACGCTCGCTGCTGCCGGCAGCGACAGCGACCACAGCACACGCTGGACACCAAGATGGCGCCGGTGTTTTCGCGTTGTTTTTCCGCGCGCGCGCGGGCGCTGACGCTGCCGACTACGAGCTGGCCCGACCCGTTGCGGGACGTCGTCACGCTTAGCTTGGACGGCTTGCGCAACGTGGCGGTCGTTCAGTCAAGCGAGCTGGCGTTTGGACCGTGAGCTTGCAAACGCACGCCGCGTCGAACGGATAGAGATTGTGGGGCACTGGCACCGTGACGCGCGGGCGCAAACACAGTACGTCACTACTTGGTGCCTTCAGCGAATGTGAGTGACGCGTGAGCGATCTATCGAAGTTGCCACAACCCTCACTCATCTCAGCTAACGCCTCGGCACCACCGCACGCGACGACGTTGCCTCCGCTGCCGCGCGCCCAGGCCGCTTGGAGTGAGCGCGTCGTCGACGCTGAGGTGGTGCGGCAGATTGTCTGCACGTGCGGCATCGCAGAGCCGGTGGCGCGCGTCCTGGTCGGGCGCGGCGTCAACAGCGTGGCGGCGGCACGTGCTTACTTGTCGCCCCTGCTCAAAGACCTGCCCGACCCGCTGCGCCTCGCGGGCATGGACGCGGCCGTCGAGCGCTTGGTCGCGGCTGTGCAACGCGGCGAACTTGTCGGCGTGTTTGGTGATTATGACGTCGACGGCGTCACCTCCACCACGCTGTTGTCGGAGTTTTTGGATCAAGTGGGCGCGCGCAACGCACAAACCATCCCTGACCGCTTAATCGAGGGCTACGGCCTGTCGCGCGGCGGCGTCGATCGCCTCAAGGCGGCGGGCGCAACTTTGATCGTGACGGTCGATTGCGGCGTCACAGCGCACGAAGAGATCGACTACGCGCGCAAACTTGACCTCGATGTCGTCGTCATCGACCACCACACGGTGCCGGTGACGCTGCCTGCTGCCGTCGCGGTGATAAATCCGCACCGAGATGACTGCATGCGCGGCAGTGAGATGCTGTGCGCCGTTGGCGTGACGTTTAACCTGGTGGCCGCGGTTCGGCGCGCGCTGCAAATGCGCGGCTGGTTTTCAGCGACACGGGTGATCCCTGACCTCAAAAGCGCGCTCGATTTGGTCGCGCTTGGCACGGTGGCCGACGTCGTGCCCCTCGTCGGTGAAAATCGCATCTTGGTCGCGGCTGGGCTCAAGTTGCTGCAGCGCCGCGCGCGTGTCGGCCTCGCGGCGTTGTTGAACGTCGCCAACATGAGCACCGACGACGTGGATGCTGGCACGCTGGGGTTTCAACTCGGCCCGCGCGTCAATGCGGCGGGGCGACTTGGCGACGCCATGCAAGCGGTGCGGTTGTTGCGCAGTGGCAGCGCAGCCGAGGCGCAGACCCTCGCGGTCGCGCTCGATCGTGAAAACGCTGCGCGCAAAGATCTGGAGCGCAGCATCGTGGCGCAAGCCATCGCGCAGGTTGAGCAAAGCGCGTTGTTGCGCGACGCGCCGGTGACAATCGTGCACAACGACAGCTGGCACCCTGGCGTGGTGGGCATCGTCGCGTCGCGCTTGGTCGATCGCTTTGGCCGCCCCGCCATTGTCATAGGCGAAGGGGGACGCGGCAGCGGTCGCAGCGTCGAGAAATTTCATTTGCACGAGGCGCTGACGGCGGTGAAAGACACGCTCGCGGGATTCGGTGGCCACGCGCACGCCGCCGGCGTACGCACCAAACCGGGCGGCGTTGAGCTGTTTCGCGACGCGCTGCTGCAACACGCGCACAACGTGCTGGCACCCGGCGATCTGCAAAAGGTGCTCTTTCACGACGGTGCGCTCGAGGTGGCGGACGTCGACACGCAGCTGTGTAACGCGCTGAAAGTGGCGGCGCCGTTTGGTCGAAAAAACCCCGAGCCGACGTTTCTGTTCAGCGACGTCAACATCACGCATGTGCGCGAACTGGGCGGTGGCCACGTCAAAGCCGTCGCTGAGTCGCGCCGCGCTGCGGGTCATGCCGTCGAGATCATCGCGTTTGGGGCAGCCGATCGGCTACCGGCGTTTTGTGCGGGCGCGCAACTGCTCGGCACACCCGAGCTCAACACGTGGCGCGGTTCCACCACCCCACAGCTGCGCATCAAGGACATTCGATGACGCTGCTCGCTGCGGCCTTGTTGCTGTGTACCGTCGGCGCCAGCACGACCGCGCCGACTGGATCGACCGATACGACGTCGACCGCGACGAACAGCGCCGTCATCGTCTTTGTGCCCGACGATGCGCGCGCGCCAATGTTTGTGGCGGTGTTTGTGGAGTCAGGCGCAGAGCGCTCGCTGACGTGGACGCTCAGTGGACACGACGACACCCTCGCGTCCGGCGAAAGCATCGAGCGCGGCGACGGTGGCGGGCCGATGTTGCTGCCGCGCGCACCGCACGGCACGGTGTTGACGCAAAATCGCGGCGGCACCCGCATGCGCATCGCTGATGCGGGCGCGTGGCAAGCACAAATTGCCGGCGCGCACCCCACCAACCCGCCTTGCGCACACTGCGCGCTTCAGCTGAGCTTTTACGCAGATGTGCCCGATGGGGTGGCCGTGCTCGAGGGCGACGCCGTGAGCGTGCGCGGCCGCGCGCTGTTGCTGCAACACCTCGACGTCGCGCGCAGCTGGGCCGTGGTGGTCGACGAGCCGTCGACGCGCGCGAACATCACCGTTGACGAGATCACGCCGCTGTCGACCCAAGCCGCGTGCGGGCAAGTGCTGCCGACTGCCATCAGCATGCCCACCGCGAGCACTCAGCTGCTGGCGCGCTTGCCACAGTGCGACGCGGTGCAGGGGCGCCAAGCGATCGTGCAAGCGCTGACGGGCGTGCGCATGGGGCCGCAGCGCGACACGCGTTTGCGCGGGGTGCTCATCACACCGGGCACAGGGAAGCGCACGACCCAACGTCGGTGACGCCACCGCGCGGCGCTACGGCATGGAACGGCCGGCCTTTTGCGCACGGACGTTTTCGATGAGCCAGCTGCGCAAGCGACGCTCATCGCCGGGCGCGAACTTGCGAAACGCAGCACCCGCCATCCACGAGCCCTTAAGGTCCTCCACCCACACGACTTCGGAAGCGACTTTCAACAAGTCGAGTTCCTTTTTTACGGGGATGTACAACAGCACGTTGACGAGGTCGCCGACGCGAAACTCTTGCTGCGCCTCAAACGAGATGCCGCCGATCGCGATGTTGCGCGAGGTCGTGGTGAAGCTTTGACTGCGCGCAGTGATCTCGACGCGGATCTCGATCGGTGCGCGCAGGTGCCGCGTCGCCTTCTCCGCGGGATGCGCCACTTTTCCTACGGCAGGTGCTGCGCTGGCCGGCACCGTCGGCTCGGGCGCGGCCGCGGAGATAAACGGCGCGCTCACTTTGGCGGCGGGGCGCGGCATCCCCATCAACGGCGTTTGCGCGATTTCACCGACCTTGGCAGGTGAACCATGGATTTTCGCGACCGGCGCGACGACGACGGGCACGGCCGCCGATTTCGCCGCGGGCTTGGCCAGCTTACTCGCGGCAGCTGGCTTTGCAGCCTTAGGCTTTTGCGGCGCGGCCTTGGCGGTGGTCTTTTGCGGTGCGGCTTTCGCCGGGGCCTTCGGTGCAGACTTCAAGGGGATCTTTCTCGCCGGGGCGTTGCTCTTTTTGGCCATGGTGCCTCAGGGTCGGCTCTCACAGGAATGAAATTACGGTTCGCATGTGCTCAGGGGTTGGCGCGGCCGCGTCCTGAGCCCGTGCGACGCCATCCTAAAGACGCATCGGTCCCCGCCGCAAGTTGCTCGACATATCGCACCCACCTTGAGACGTTTGCGCCGGGTGCTGTCGCCCAGAGGTGTCGATGCGCGGGTTGCGAATGACGATTCCCCACCACATGCAGGGCGCGCGTTTGGATGTTGCCATCGCGACCCTCGCACCCGAGATCTCTCGGCGCGCCGCGCGGCGGATGATCGAAGATGGCGCGGTGTTGGTCGACGGCCAGCGCATTCGCGTGCAGTCGCGGGTGTTGCGCGCAGGCACCATCATCGAGGTGCATGTCGCGGCGCCGCACGCAGCACCCGCGCACGCGGTCGAGATCTTGGCGCTCAAAGAGGGCATCGTCGTCGCCAACAAGCCCGCCGGCATGCCGACAGAACCGACGCGGCAAGGTGCCGGGGGCACGTTGCTCGTCGAGCTGACCGACCAGCTCAAAAAGCGTGGAGCGTCGGTGGATTTTTTGGCCGCGGTGCACCGCTTGGACACCCACACCAGCGGCGTTGTGGTGTTTGCGCGCACGCGTGAGGCGGCGTCAAACCTGGGTGCGCAGCTGCAGGCGGGCACGGTGAAACGTCGCTACCTCGCGCTTGTGCAAGGCCTGCCGCCGTTTACCCGCAAGCGCTTCGACGCCGCTCTCGCCAAAAAACCTGATGCCGACGGACGCATCTATGCCACGCCCGAAGAGCGCGGTGGGGTGAGCGCACTGACATTTGCCGTCGTGCTCGCGCGCGGCGACGACGCTGCGTTGTTGTGGTGTGCGCCGCGCACTGGTCGCATGCACCAAATTCGTGTGCACCTCGCCGATGCCGGCCACCCCCTCGTCGACGACAAACGCTACGCCCGCCCTGACAAGCCAAGCCCGCACCCGGGCCTGCACGCACTCAGTATTGGTTTTCACAACGCCCGCGGAGAGATCTCGACGTACGCGGCAGCACCGCCGGCCGCGTTTGTGGCTGCGTGCGTGGCGCGCGGCATCTCTGAGGCGGCGTTGGCCGCGGTGACGGCGTCGATGGCGCTACAGCCATGACGGCGCGCGCGGCAAAGCTCCACGCCATGCCACCCGCGATTGAGCGCACGCTGGACAACGGCGTGCGCGTGCAAATCGTTCCGATGCCCCACCGCACGCGCGCGCATCTGTGGGTCCAGCTCGGCGCCGGACCCGTTTACGAAGACGACAGCAGCTGGGGATTGTCGCACCTGGTTGAGCACATGGTGTTTCGCGGTGCGGGGCGCTTGCGCGATGTCAGCGACGTCACGCGCGCGGCGGATGCTTTTGGTGGCGACATCCAAGCGCTCACCTACCGCGACCGCATGACCTTTGACACGCGCTTAGACACGGACCGCGTCGCTGACGCCTGCGCGCTGTTGGCGTCGTTGTTGTGCGCGCCGCGCTTTGCATCGTTGCGCGTGGAAAAGCACATCGTGCTGGAGGAGCTGGCTGAGCTCGTCGACCAACACGGCGTCGCGCTCGATGGCGACACTGTGCTGTTTGCGCGCACCTGGCCGGGGACGCCGCTGGCGCGCAGCATCGAAGGCACGCCAGCGGCCGTGCGCCGGTACCAGCTTCGACATCTGCGTGCGTTTCATCGACGTTTGTGCGTGGGGGCAAACATCGTGGTGACGTTGGCTGGCGACGTTCGCGCGCGCGATGTGTTCACCGTTGAGCGCTGCTTTGGCAAGCTGCCAAAAGGTCCACCGCCGCCGCACGGCACGGCTCCTCGGGCGGCGCGCGCGCGAATGCTTAGTATCGTCGACGACGACGCTGGCCAGACCACCGTGCGCATCGGCTTTCGAGCGCCCAAAGCGTACGGTGACGGCTCGTGCGCAGTCGCGATGCTGGCGCGCGTGTTAGACGACGGGCCCGTCAGCCGCCTGCAGCAACGCCTGGTCGACGCACGCGGCTTGGCCTACGGCGTGTGGTGTCACGCGGATCCTTACCGACACGGCACGCTGTTTGAGCTTGGCGCCACCGTCACCGCTCAACGTGTGCCGAAGTTGGTGCGCGCGCTCCTTGACGAGGCCTCGCAGCTCGCGGGGCAGCCTCCGTCACGCAAGGAGTTGTCGCGCGTGGTCGAGCGCACGCAGCGCGATCTTCGCGACATCACGGACGATCCTGCGCTGCTGGGCGAGGCGGTGGGCAAAGGTGTGCTGTTTGGCGAAGCGTTTGATCCCAATCGCGAGTTGGCGCAGTTGCGTGCCCTGCGTCCGTCAGACGTCAGCGCTGCCGCACGCGCCGTGCTGGTCCCCTCGCAAGGACACGTCGTGCTTCAGGGCCAACCCAGTGCGCGCGAGGCACACGCCGTGCGCACGGCCTTCGCTGCGCTCGCGGTGTGAACGCCAAGCGAGGCAGATCTATCGGAAATTTGACCGCGGCCTATCGATGGGGTCACATCCCCCTCGATTGTCTCAAGCCTTCGGGAGAGTTCGCTATATGAATCGCATGACGTCGTCCGCCCTGATCTCATCACGCGCCACTTGGACCACCGCGTGTGTGCTCGCAGCGCTCAACATGGCGGCCTGCACCGGCTGCACGCCGACGCCAACGGGACCTGGCAGTAAAATTGCGCTTGAGGCGACGTTTCCGCAGGGCAATCTGTTGGCCTCTGACGGCGCGACGACGGTGCCGATGATCATCACCGCCATCAACAGGGCGGGTGAGCCGGAGCTTGCGCCCATCACCGTGAGCTTGCGCGCCAACGACGGTGGCGCGCTATTTTTGGGTGACTCCGCGGATCGCGTCACCACGTTCACGTCGACACCCGACGACGGTGGCGTGCTCAATGCCAAGTACCAGTGTCAGTTTGAAGCGGTGAAGAACATCACCATCGACATCGACAACGGCAAGCGCACCACGACTGCAGCCGTGCGCTGCGTCGCAAGCCAAGGCCCCGTCATCGTCACGCTCAACACCGATGACTGCGACGACCTGCAAGCCGCGGGGCCTGCTGGCATCACCGGGCGCTGCACCGTGGACGTCCTCGTGGAGCAGGCATCGACCACGCGCATCCCGCTGGCAAACGCGACCGTCGCCGTTGAGGTCACGGCAGTGGCCGTGGGCGCTGCCCCACCTGTCGGCTTTGAAGAAGGCGAAACCAAGGTGCTCGGCGAGGCGCCAGGATTGGCGGAGCGCCTCACGGTGACGACCAATGCCGAGGGGCGCGCCTCGTTCGTCGTGACCTCGCCAACGCCGAACTTGGTCGAAGACATCAGCGTCGACGTCACCGCGACGCGCGGGACCGACGTGGGCTCAGCAACCACCGTCATCAAGATCGATCCGTTTGCGAACGCTGCAAAGCTTGAGTCCGATGCCCCGTCGAGCTTTCAGGGCGGCGGTGTCATCCAGATCGCGGTCAAGTTCTTTGATACCGACGGAACCAGCCCCGTCGTCGGTGAGACGCTGAAGTTCAGCTTGCGTGGCGATTCGGGTGCTGAGCTGACGACGCCACCGGCGCCGACACCACCAGAAACCAACCAAACCGCAGTGACCAATGCCGAAGGTATCGTCGCCGTGGAGATCTCGACGGTCGTCGTGACGGCGGAAAAGGAAGTGACCTTGGACGTGTCGGGTCAAGTCTCGGGCTTCCCGATTAGCGCAAGCTTCACCATCACAGTCACTGAGGTGGGTGCGCTGGTTTTAAACGCCAGCGTCGACCCGTCGGTGATTCACTCAGACACCGCGGAAAACGCCACGACGCTCACCATCTCGCTGACTAAAAACGACACGCCGGTCGTCGGCGGCCAGATCACGGCGGCTATCGGCGCCGGCGACAGCGCGCGCATTCGATTGGTCGCCGCCAACGGTGCGCTCACGAATTCGGTCGTCATCCCCACGGTCGCAAACACGCCATCGTATGAGGTCGGTGTCGTCGCCCTGCCCGGCGTCGCACCCGGTGCCGCAAAAATCAGCATCACAGCGACCGACTCGACTGCCACCAAATCCACCGAGGTCACAGTCAATGTGCTGCGCGAGCCGGTGCTTCAGTCGGCGGTGTTTGTGTCGGCGTCGCCGCCCGCCATCGCAGTCAAAGGCAGCGCGTTTCCAACCTCGACGGTGGTGCAGTTTCAATTGTTCGACGATCAAAACAGCGCGCTTGCGAACGTTCCCGTGACGTTTTCGCGCAACTCGACCTCAGACCCGTCGATCTCGGTGCTGCCCGATGACATTTCGGACGCGAACGGCATCGTGTCGACGGTGCTGTCGGCCGGCACCATCGCGGGACCCGTGTCGATCATCATGGCCGCGGAGCTCAAGGGCGTCACCCTGGTGGTTGAAAGCGCGCCGATCGCCATCACTGGCGGGCTGCCAAGCGTTCTCAACAGCAAGCTCGTGTGCGGCGACATTGACAAGGGCTTTGCCGCGCTCAACGTGCCGTTCGTCATCCCCTGCGCCGTGGAGTTGGTCGACCGCAACACCGACACCGTGCCCGATGGCCTCGGCGTGCAGTTTTCGGCGGAGGGGGGATCGATCACCCCAAACGCCACCACCACCGGCGGCACCGGCTTGAGCACGTTCGCCAGCGGCGGGCAGATCTCCGGCGCCGACGTGCGGTCGTGGAGCTTCGGCGGCCT